>DATGEL010000094.1 GCA_035310145.1 Dehalococcoidia bacterium | reverse complement strand
CCACTCCGAGGCATAGTCTTTGCGGTGCTCGACCACCATGCGCACCGCCCGTTCGCGTAACTCGGCAGGGTACCTGGTCACCTTTGCCATTGCTCCGTCCTCTCAAAGTCCGGAGCCTCCAGGATACCCGGGGCGGTTCATAGCGATGGTGAAGCTCACGCTGCTCGGCACCGGGGCGCCGCTGCCCGATCCCGCCCGCCGCGGTCCCTCACAGGTGATCGAGAGCGGCGGCGAGCTGCTGCTGATCGACTGCGGCAGCGGCGTGGCGCAGCGGCTGGTGGAGGCCGGCTACGGGCGCAGCAGGGGCGGCCGCGTGCAGCCGCCCCTGCGCCGCATCGCGATCACGCACCTGCACTCCGACCACGTCACCGGGCTGCCCGATCTGCTCTGGGCCGGCTGGGTGATGCGTTGGTGGGACGAGCCGCCGGCGATCGCCGGTCCGCCCGGCACGGCGGCGCTGCTGGAGCACCTGCTCGCCGCCTTCTCCTACGACATCGCCGTGCGCATGCAGGGCGAGCGGCTGCGGCGCGACTGGCTCGTGCCGCCCGTCGCGGAGATCGATGAGGGCTGGCAGGAGGAGCGCGACGCCGGCCGCCTCACCGCCTTCCGCGTCAACCACGAGCCGGTGGACGAAGCGTTCGGTTTCCGCCTGGACGCGGACGGCGCCGCCGTCGTCGTCTCCGGCGACACGCGGCCCTCGGAGAACCTGGTGCGCCACGCGCAGGGCGCCGATCTGCTCGTGCACGAGGTCTACTGGGGCCGCGGCGCGGCGCGGCTGCGTGAGGGCGCGGCCGACGCGGACGCCCTGGCGCGGCGCCGCACAATCGACTGGTACCACACCTCGTCCGAAGACGTGGGCCAGGTCGCGGCGCGGGCCGAGGCGCGGCAGCTCGTGCTCAGCCACCTGCTGCTGCGCGGCGGCACGCCCGCCGACGTGCTGGCCGACCTGGCGCCGCACTATCCGCGGCCGGCGGTGGTCGGCGAAGACCTGATGCGCTTCGAGATCGGCGCGCGGCCACGCTGAACACTCCAGGCTTGCGTGCAGGCGCACCCGGCGCAAGATCTTGCGGGGAAGCACCGTCTCTTGATGGTGGCGTGGCGGAAGCGACCGGCGCGGCGGCGCGCCTCGCGCAGCGTTCGTCACGCCCACACCGGCACACCGCGTGGCACAAAGAAGCTGCCACGGGCAAGGAGAGAGATCGTGGAGATTCAGCGGATGCGCGGCGCCGGCATCGGCGTCGCGGCACTGGTGCTGGGGGCGGCGGCCCTTGCCGGCAGCAGCGGGGGCACGGCTCGGGCGGACACACCCGCGACGCCGGCGATCACGGTGCAGGGCATCGGCGTGGTCAGCGCCGCGCCGGATACGGCCATCCTCCAGATCGGCGCCGACGTGCAGGCCGCCACCGTGGCCGATGCCCGTGCGCAGGCGGCCGGCGCGGCCGGGGCGATCATCGCCGCGGCGAAGGCGGACGGCGTGGCCGACGCCGACGTGCAGACGGCGCAGTTTTCGATCCAGCCGCAGTACGACAACCGCAACGGCCACCAGACGCTCACCGGCTACGCGGTTGAGAACCTGGTGCAGATCAAGGTGCGGGCGCTCGACAGCGTCGGCAAAGTCATCGACGACGCCGTGGCGGCCGGCGGCAACGCCACGATCGTGCGCGGCATCAGCTTCACCATCGAGGACACCACCGCCCTGGCGCAGCAGGCGCGGCAGCTCGCCGTGCAGGATGCGAAGGCGAAGGCGGACCAGTACGCGGCCGCCGCTGGTGTCAGCGTCGGACGGCCGATCGCGATCACCGAGGAGAGCGCGCCGCAGCCACGGGCGCTGGCGCCAGTCGCCTCGCTGGCCGCGCCCGGCGCGGCCGCGCCCACGCCGGTGGCGCCGGGCACGCTGGACGTGCGCGTGACGGTGACGATCGCCTACGCGATCCAGTAGGCGCGGCGGCCTCACCCCCTGGCCCCTCTGCTTGGCCTCCCATCGCGCGGAGCGCAATTTCAGGCAATTTCAGATGGAGAGGGGGTGAGCGACTGCTGCGGAACGCGCTAGCCCGATCCCAACCATTCCGGCGCTGCTGCTGCCCGCGGCCACGGCAGCGGCGCCGGCAGCGTAGGCACGGGGGATGAGGGCCCTGCGATGCCATTGCGGATCGCGTAGGCGGTGGCGGCAGCGCGGGCGATCGGCCCCCGCACCTCCAGCTTTTCGTAGATGCTGCCGATGTGACGCTCGACGGTGCGCACGCTCAGCCCCAGCACGCGGGCGATCTGCTGGTTGGTCTGCCCCGTGGCGATCAGGCCCAGCACCTCGCTCTCGCGGGTTGTGAGGATGTTGCGCTGGTTACGAGGCGCGGGCGCGCGTCCCTGCTCACGATCGGCGAGCAGGGTCCGCCTCGGCGCGCTCCAGCAGGCAACACCCGAATTCGTGTCGATCGCCGGCGCGTCTTCGAGCAGCGGGTGTGCCTGTGCGAGGCCACGCCGCCGCCGGCGGCTCATCAGCATGTCGGCAGGCATGCGGCAGGTATGCGCGGGCCATGAGCGGGCGCCGATCCGCTGTTCCAACATGAACTCCTCCTCCACCGGTCTCTCCGCCTCCTGCCAGCGCTTGAGCCGGCCCGCCGGCAGGCCAGGATCGGGCGCCGCCGCGCCATGCGCAGGCGACCTGTTCGGATCGGCAGTTCGTCGCCCGCGCCTTGTGGATATAAACGTGCGGCCGGGAGAGATTCGTGCGGCGCCGGGGAGAAAAGGTTGCTAACCGTTGCGGTCACGCCATGCGGCCGCATGCTCCGCCGTGCTCAGGTTGACAACCGTGACCGAGTAATAAATACTACTCGTGTGGGATTTGCACCCCAACGGCTACGAGGAGCCCGTGCCATGCGCATCGCCACCGGCAGTCTCTGGAGGCAGCGGCGGTTCCGCACCTTATGGGCGGCCTACAGCGTCTCGATGGTCGGCTCACAGGTGACGCTGCTGGCGCTGCCGCTCACGGCGGTGCTGGCGCTGCATGCCTCGGCGGCGCAGATGGGCCTGCTCACCGCCGCCGGCGCCGCACCGCACCTGTTCGTCTCCCTGTTCGCCGGCGTGTTCGTCGATCGCCGCCGCCGCCGGCCAATCATGGTCGCCGCCGACGCGGGGCGTGCCGCGCTGCTGCTCTCGGTGCCCGCGACGGCCGCGCTCGGCGCCCTCAGCCTGGGCCAGCTCTACGGCGTGGCGTTGCTGACGGAGACGCTGTCGGTCTTTTACACGGTCGCCTCGTCCTCGCTGCTGCCGGCGCTGGCGGGGCGCGAGCGGCTGCTGGAGGCCAACGGCAAGCTGACCGCCAGCTTCTCGGCGGCGCAGGTGGGCGGGCCGGGGCTGGCCGGCGTGCTGATTCAGCTCGTCACGGCGCCGTTCGCGATCGTGGCCGACGCCGGCTCGTTCGTCTTCTCCGCGCTCAGCCTGGGCTTCGGCCTGCGCGGCGTCGAGCCGGCGGCCGTGCGACGCGAGGGCGGCGCGTCCGTCTGGCGCGAGATCGGCGCCGGGCTGCGCTTCGTGCTGGGCAATCCGCTGCTGCGCGCCACCGCCTGCTTCACCAGCACGCTGAACTTCTGGCACACGGTGATCTTCACCGTGCTGGTGCTGTACGCCACGAACGAGCTGGGCATTGGCCCGGCGCTGCTGGGCCTGATCCTGGCCACGGGCGCGGTCGGAGCGCTGGGCGGGGCGCTGCTGGCCGGCCGCATCGCCCGGCGCATCGGCGTGGGCAAGGCAACGGCCTGGGGCGGCACGATCACGGCACTCGCCTGCCTCTGCTATCCGCTGGCCGGCGGTCCGCGGCCGCTCGCGGTGGCCGTGCTGCTGGCGGGCGAGCTGCTGACGGGCTTCGCCGTGGTCAATTTGGACATCAACCAGGTGAGCCTGCGCCAGGCGCTGACGCCGGAGCGGATGCTGGGCCGCACGGGCGCCAGCGGCCGTTTCATCACCTGGGGCGTGCGCCCGTTCGGGGCGCTGCTGGCGGGCTGGCTGGGCACGGCCTTCGGGCTGCGGGCCACGCTGGCGATCGGCGCGGGCGGCGGGCTGCTGGCCGTGCTCTGGCTCTGGCTCTCGCCGCTGCCGGCGCTGCGCATCCTGCCCGCCGAGCCACTGGCCGCGGCGCCGACCGCGGAGCGTGTCGCCTCGCCGGCGGCGTAGCGGCTCACGCGCCGCCTCCCTACCGCCACGACGGCGGAGTCGAGGGTCTTCTCATTGTTCGGGCCGCGGCGGCCGTCGCCAGCCGCCGCCGTCCGCAGACAGCCCACGGTGGATCGGTCGGGGCCATTCGTGAACGGACCGTCGCGTGCGCGAGCGGCCGCGCGCCGGCGTATCAGGGCGCTGGCGAACGAAGAGACCCTGGGCAGGGGCCGGTTTGCGATCTGCAGCTGTATCGCGCTGTGCTACGCTCGCTGGCGCAGCGCCGCGGCCGGGCGCCTGCACGAAACCTGCACGGAGGGCGCGCGTGACCGTCTTCCTCTTCTTCGGCCACCCCGGCGCCGGCAAGACGACGCTCTGCCGGCGCTTCGGCGAGCTGCACGGCATCGCCGCGCTCGACACGGACGGCTTCATGCTGCCCGAGGAGATCGCGGCTGTGCAGCATGGCCGCTACACGCAGGCGATGCGTTTGGCCAACATCGCGCGCTACGGCGCCCACGTGCGCGCCGACCCCGCCTGCCGCCCGCATGTGGCGCTGGCCGACGGCCTGCCCAACAACGCGGCGCGGCGCTTCGCCCTGGCGCAGTTTGCGCCGGGTGCGGCCGTGCTGGTACTCGTGCGCACCGAGCGCACGCTCTGGGAGCAGCGCCTCGCCAACCGCGCCGGCAACGTGGTCGAGATCGGCGTGCGCGAGGCCGACGCCTACATCGCCGCGCACTGGCAGGAGCCGGCGCCGGACCTCGCGCTCGAGACGATCGAGAACGTGCAGGACACGGGCGAAGTCGACGCACAACTCGCCGATCTCTGGCTGCGGCGAGCGGGGGACAGGGGATAGGGTTTGAGGAACGAGGAACGAGGAAACAGAGTACAGGAAATAGAACATAGGAACGAGAAACGAGGAACGGGGCCGCGGAACCCCCATTTCCTCTTTCCTTCATCCTCTTCCCTCGTCCCTATTCCCTACCCCCTGCCCCCTCGGCTACCATAGCTTGCAGCCGCCCCGCAGGCGCCGCCGCCGGGCATGAGCGTCTGCGGGGCCTTCTGCTGTCCCGGCAGCGGCGCAACGAACGCCGTTCGAGCGGACACCCAGCGGGAATGGAGACTGAGGCAGTGCCCAAGCGTACCTATCAACCCAAACGCATTCCGCGCAAGCGGGAACACGGCTTCATGAAGCGCATGAGCACGCGCAACGGCCGCAACGTGCTCAAGCGGCGGCGGCTGCAGGGACGCCGGCGGCTCACCGTCGTCTAGCCGGACGCGGGCAAGCGGCGGGCAGCGGGCAGCGAGCAGCGGACAGCGAGCAGCGAGCAATGAAGCGCGAGCAGCGGCTGCGGCGAGCCGCCGACTTCACCGCCGTGCACCGTCGCGGCCGCGGCGTGAGCGGCCCGGCGCTGGCGCTGCGCAGCCTGCACACCGGTGCCTCGCTTTCGCGCGTCGGCTTCGCCGTGGGCAAGCGCGTCGGCGGCGCCGTGGTGCGCAACCGCATCAAGCGCCGGCTGCGCGCGATCGTGGCCTCGCTGCCGCTGGCGCCGGGCCGCGACCTCGTGATCAGCGCCCGCCCAGCCGCTGCCGCCCGCGATTACCGGGCGCTGCGTGCCGAGCTCTGCGCCTTGCTGCAGCGGGCGCGGCTGCTGCTGGATGAGAGCGAGGTGGAGACCGCACCCGCGGCGCAGTCCCCGCCAATCGCTCAATCCGGCGAGCGCCGCCCGGCCGGCGAAGGCCCGCAGCCGTGAACAGCGGGCGCTACTGTACACTGAGAGATAGATCGCCGCGACGGTTGCGGCGCTGAAGCATGGCCGGCGCACGGCTTGATGGGCGCGATCAGTCATGAAGCCTCTGCTGCTCGCGACGATTCGGTTCTACCAGCGGCGCGTCTCGCCGGGGCTGGGCACGGCCTGCCGCTTCGAGCCGAGCTGCTCGCGCTACGCCTACGAGGCGATCGAGCGCTACGGCGCCCTGCATGGAGGCTGGCTGGCGGCGCGACGGCTCGGGCGCTGCGTGCCCTGGCGGCCTGGCGGCTACGATCCGGTGCCCGGCCCCGCGGCCGGCGGCGACGGCGTGAAGCACGCGTCGTGAGCGATCACGCAGCGATACTCGATAATAGTCAGCACAGGGCCGGCGGCGGTGCGCCCCCGCAGTAGAAACGGATGGTCGATGCTCCCCCTTCGCCGCTCGCTGCTCCTGATCGCGCCCGCCGTCTTCCTCGGCCTGCTGGCGATCGGCTGCACCAGCCTCGCGCAGCCGCAGGGCTGGGCCGCGCCGGTCGTCACTGATGCGGGCTACCTCACCAGCCTGCACCACGGCAAGCTGGAGCTGGTGGACAAGACGACGAAGGCGATCACCTGGGAGTTTCCCCCCGCCGCCGACACCAACCTGCCGGTCGCGTACCGCCAGACCAAGCTCAACGGCATCTACGGCACGCCGGCCGTCTCGGGCGAGACGGTGATCGTCGGCGCCTACAACGGCAAGGTCTACGCGCTGAAGCTCGCCGACGGCACGCCGATCTGGCCGAAGCCGGTCGATACGGGCGAGTCGATCGTCGGCAACGTGGCGATCGACAACGGCGTCGCCTACGTGGGCAACTCCGCCGGCCAGCTCTACGCAATCAAAGTGGCCGACGGCTCGCTCGCCTGGAACAAGCCCTTCAAGGCGGGCGACCGCATCTGGTCGGCGCCGGTGATCGACAACGGCGTGATCTACGTCACCTCGATGGACCGGCACGTCTACGCGATCCGCGCAGAGAACGGCGCCGAGATCTGGAAGAACGGCGACTCCGGCGGCGCCATCACCTCGACGCCCTCGCTGGACGGCGGCCACCTCTACTTCGGCGCCTTCGACAAGCATCTCTACGCCCTGGACACGCAGCAGAACGGCCGCAAACTCTGGCAGAGCAGCCCCGGTGCCGATAACTGGCTCTGGGGCCACCCGCTGGTGCAGAACGGCATGGTCTACACCGGCAGCCTGGCGGGCACGGTCTACGGCGTGAGCGCCGCGGACGGCAAAGTACAATGGCAGCAGAAGCTGGGCACCTCGATTCGCGGCCGCCCGGCGCTGGCGCAAGGCGTGCTGGTCGTGGCCGACCGCAACGGGCGCGTCGAAGGCTACGACCCGGCCAGCGGCGCGCCGAAGTGGGCGAGGCCGCTCGAGTTGGCCTCGCACGCGCTCGGCGATCTGGTGGCGCAAAGCGACGGCAGCGTGCTGGTGCAGACCGACGGCGGCACGAACGGCACGCGGCTGGTCAGCATCGACCCGCTCGCCGGCACGGCCACGGACGTGGTGAGGCCGTGAGCGGGCGCATGGGTACGGCGCAGACCGGGCGCACGCAGCAACCTGAGAAAGTAGGACGTCCGTGCTCGAAGTGATCAGCTTCGTCTGGAACCAGATCCTGATCACGCCCTCCACGAACCTGATCGTGGTGCTGGACCGCCTGTTTTTCGGCAGCTACGGCCTGGCGATCATCGCCTTCACGCTGCTGCTGCGCGCCGTCACGCTGCCGCTGACGATGAAGCAGATCCAGAGCTCGAAGAAGATGCAGACGCTGCAGCCGAAGCTGCAGGAGATCCAGAAGAAGTACAGCGACCCCAAGCGCCGCTCCGAAGAGACGATGCGGCTCTACAAAGAGGAGGGCGTGAACCCCGCCGGCTGCCTGGTGCCGACGCTGATCCAGTTCCCGATCTGGATCGCGCTGTACGACGTGATCAAGACCACGCTGGGCAGCACGCCGGAGAGCCTGATCACGCTCTCGCACACGCTCTATCCCTGGGGCTTCATCCAGCACGCCGTGCCGCTCACCAGCCACTTCCTCTGGCTGAACCTGGCCACCGGCGACAAAACGTTCATCATGCCGGTGCTCGTCTTCGTCACGATGTGGGTGCAGCAGAAGCTGACCATGACCGCGCAGACGATGACGGCCAACTCGCAGACGGCGCAGACCAACCAGTTGATGCTCTGGTTCATGCCGCTGCTCTTCGCCTGGTTCTCGATCTCCGTGCCCAGCGGCCTGGCGATCTACTGGGTGGTGACGAACCTCGCCGGCATCGCGCTGAACTACCACGTCTTCGAGTGGTATAACAAGCCCGTCTCCGAGATGCTGGGACTGGAGAGCTTCAGCCTCAGCGGCATCAAGAACCTGCTGCTGCCCTCGCCGCAGCCGCGCAAC
Source organism: Dehalococcoidia bacterium (assembly GCA_035310145.1). Classification (NCBI taxonomy): domain Bacteria; kingdom Bacillati; phylum Chloroflexota; class Dehalococcoidia; species Dehalococcoidia bacterium. The sequence goes on along the minus strand of DATGEL010000094.1, from coordinate 114,470 downwards.
CGGCGCCCCGCCGGCAACCGCCCGCAGCCCCGCCGCACGCAGCGCGAGACGAGCACGGACCGTGACGGCGGCGATCCCACCGACCTGCTCGCCGGCGCCCTGGACGAACCGCGGAGCAACGCACAGCGCAACGGTCAGAACGGCCGCGCTGGTCAGGCACGCCGCCGCGGCGGCGTGCCGCCCAAACTGCAACCGAAAGCGCCCCCTGTGACGCGCCCGGCGCCCGCGCCGCGCCGCACCGGCCGGCTGGACAGCGACCCGGCGGCCCGCAACGGGGGGGCAGAAACGAGGTCCGAAGATGGCAGAGACACCTGACCCGACGGAACGGGGGCAGGGCGCGATCGAAGCAAGCGGCCGTAACGTGGAGGAAGCGATCCGCCGCGGTCTCGCCGATCTGGGCATCGACCGCGAGCAGGCCGAGATCGAGGTGCTGAGCGAGGGCCGCCCCGGCATTCTTGGCGTCGGCGCCCAGCCGGCGCGCGTCCGCATCGCCGCGCCGGCGAAACCGCAAGCGCAGGCGCCGCGGCAACCTGCCGCCCCGCCGGCCGCCCCTTTCCCGGAAGAAGAGCCGGAGGCGCCGGCCTCCCCACCGGCACGTCCACGGCGCACGCCGCGCGCGACGGCGAAAGCCGCGTCTGCACCGGCAGGCGATGCGCCCGAGGCGCCGCTTGACGATGCATTTGTCAAACAGGGCGCGGACACGCCGCGGCAGGCGCTCGCACTCGATGCCGACCTGATCATCGAATCGGCGGTAGATGCGCTGGAGACGCTGCTCTCGCTGATGGACGTCGATGCCGAGGTGGCAGCGCGCGAGCCGGTGACACCGGGCGACGGCGCCGGCATGATCACGGCCGTGCTGGATGTGACCGGCGTGGACGACGAGGAGCAGGGGCTGATTATCGGCCGGCGCGGCGAGACGCTGGCGGCGCTGCAGTACCTGCTCAACCTGATCGTCAATCACCAGACGCGCTCGCACAGCCTCTTCGGCGTCGACGTGGAGGGCTACCGGCGGCGGCGGGAGACGGCGCTGGGCGACCTGGCCCGGCGCGTGGCCGAGCGCGTGCGCCAGAACGGCCAGGCGATGACGCTGGAGCCGATGCCGCCCGCCGAGCGCCGCATCGTGCACCTGGCGCTCTCCGAAGACCCGGACGTGGAGACGATCAGCATCGGCGAGGGCGAGGCGCGCAAAGTCGCGATCACACCGAAGCGCTAAGGCGATGCCCGCCTGCGCGCCGCAGTTCCTCGTGATCGGCCACATCACCCGCGACCGCGTGGCCGGCAAGGAACGCCCCGGCGGCACGGCCGGCTACGCCGCGGCCGTGGCGGCACGGCTGGGCGTGCCCACGGCCGTGCTCACCAGCGCCGCCGCTGACCTGGAGCTGCCGGCCGAGCTGGCCGGCGTGCAGATCGAGCGGCTGCCCGCGGCGCAAACCACCGTCATGGAGCACGTCTGGCACGGACGCGACCGCGAGCAGTTCGTGCGCGCGCGCGCCGCGGCGCTGGGGCCGGAGTCGGTGCCGGCCGCGCTGCGCGACGTGCCCGTGGTGCTGTTCGGCGCCGTCACGGGCGAAGTCGCCGCGGCATTGCCCGGCGCCTTTCCGCGGGCGCTGCGCGGCGCCACGCTGCAGGGCTGGCTGCGCCGCATCGGGGCCGACGAGCGCGTGGAGGCGGTGGCGCTGCACGAGAGCGAGATCGAGCGGGTGCTCGCCGATCTCGACGCCGCGTTTCTCAGCGAGGAGGACCTCGGCGCGCCGTTCGCGGCGCTGCGGCCGCTGCTCGACGGTTGGGCGCGGCGGCTGCGTGTGCTGGCCGTGACGCGCGGCGATCTCGGCTCGCTGATTGCCGTGGACGGCGCCTGGCACGAGATCGGCGTCTTCCCCGCGAGCGAGGTCGAGGGCACGGGCGCGGGCGATGCCTTCGCCGCCGCCTTCCTGATCCGCTACCATGAACTGGCAGCCGGCGCCGAAGCGCAGTTCGCGGCGATCGCGGAGGCCGCCCGCTTCGCCGCGGCGACCGCGAGCTTCGTGGTCGAGGCGTACGGCGTGGCCGGGGCGCCGTCGCGGGCACAGATCGAAGCTCGGCTCGCCGCCTGCCCGGACGTGCGGCTGCGGCCGCTCTGACGTCCGTGGCCGCGCGGCCCGACATAGGACGATCGAGCGGCCGTGTCTTCGGGCCGAGGAGCGACGCACCCCGCATGGCAGACGTGATCGCCCTGGCCAATCAGAAGGGCGGCGTGGGCAAGACCACGACGGCGATCAACCTCGGCGCCTGCCTGGCGCGGCGCGGCCAGCGTGTGCTGCTCGTCGATGTCGATCCGCAGGCCAACGCCACCAGCGGCCTGGGCGGCGCCGCCGAGCACGGCAGCCTCTACGACGCGCTCGGCGGCGCGGCGCGGCTGGACGATCTGATCGTGCCCAGCAGCGAGCCGGGCCTCGCACTCGTGCCCTCTTCGCCCGAGCTGGCCGGCGCCGAGGTCGAGCTGGTCGAGGCCGAGCGCCGTGAGTTCGTGCTGCGCGAGCTGCTGCAGCCGTTGCGCCCGCACTGGGACTTCATCCTGCTCGACTGCCCGCCCTCGCTGGGGCTGCTCACCGTCAACGCGCTGACCGCCGCCGACGCCGTGGTGATTCCCGTGCAGTGCGAGTACCTGGCGCTGGAAGGGCTCGGTCACCTCGCCGCCACGCTCGAACGGGTGCGGCACACACTCAACGGCTCGCTGCGCCTCGAAGGGCTGGTGATGACGATGTTCGACCCGCGCACCACGCTGGCGCAGCAGGTCGTGGCCGAAGTGCGCGGGCACTTCGCGCAGACCTTCCGTACCGTGGTGCCGCGCAGCGTGCGCCTTTCCGAAGCGCCCTCGCACGGCCTCTCGATCGTGGCCTACGCGCCGCACTCGGCCGGCGCCGCGGCCTATACCGGCCTCGCCGACGAGCTGCTGGCCCGCAGGGTCGCCTCGTGAGCCGGCCGGGAGATGAAGAGAGCGGCGTGCGACCGGCGGTGCGCGGACGCGGGCTGGGCCGCGGGCTCGGCGCCTTGATTCCTTCCACGCCGGCCGCCGGCATGTCGTCTGCCGCGGAAACGAGCGGCGCGGCCGCGCCGCGCGGCGCCGTCGCCGTGGACATCGATCTGATCGCGCCCAACCCGCGCCAGCCGCGCTCCGCCATCGACCCGGAGACGCTCGGCGACCTGGCGGAGAGCATCCGCCAGCACGGTGTCTTGCAGCCGTTAGTCGTGAGCCGGCGTGAGCAGGCCGGCGGCGGCGTCAGCTACCAGCTCATCGCCGGCGAGCGGCGGCTGCACGCGGCACGCGCCGCCGGCCTTGCGCGCGTGCCCGTGGTGGTGCGCGAGGCGACGCCGCAGGAGCAGCTCGAGCTGGCGCTGGTGGAGAACATTCAGCGCGCCGATCTGAACCCGCTGGAGGAGGCGCTGGCCTTTCAGCGGCTGGGCGCAGAATTCGGCCTGACGCAGGAAGCGCTGGCGCGGCGGCTGGGCCGCAGCCGTGCCGCGGTGGCGAACACGCTGCGCCTGCTGGGCCTTGCAGACGAGATCAAGCAAAGCCTGGCCGCGGGCGAGATCAGCGAAGGCCACGCCCGCGCCCTGCTGGGCCTGAGCGACCCGGCACAGCGGCGGCAGCTCTGGCAGCAGATCGCGGCGCACGGCCTCTCCGTGCGCCAGACCGAAGTGCTGGTGCGCCGCCTGCGCGAGCGGCAGCCGGCGAAGGCGCGGAAGGCGCCGCGCGGCGGCGACCCGGAGCTCGCGCACTGGGCCGAGCGGCTGCAAAGCGCGCTGGGCACGGCCGTGCAGATCGAACGCGGCCGGCGCGGCGGTCGGGTCGTGATCCAGTTCTACAGCGACGAGGAGCTGACCGGGCTGCTCGAGGCTCTGCTGGGGGATACAGATCCGTAGGGGCGCACGGCGTGCGCCCGTCGCGCCGCCAGGCACGACGCCCGACGCCGCGCCGATCAGCCCCGAAGTGAGGAGACGACGATGGCCGTTGCCGACCGCCTGCGCGAACTGAACGTGAGCTTGCCGCCCACGCCGAAACCGCTCGCCTCCTATATTCCCGCCGTGCAAACGGGCAACCTGCTGATCGTGTCCGGCCAGGTGCCGATCGAGGACGGCCGCGTGCTGCATCCCGGCAAGCTCGGCGCCGAGCTCTCGATCGAGCAGGGGCAGGAGGCGGCGCGGCTCTGCGTGCTCAACGCCCTGGCCGCGGCGCAGCAAGCGCTCGGCTCGCTGGAGCGGGTGCGGCGTGTGCTGCGGGTGGCGGGCTACGTCGCCAGCGCCGCCGGTTTCACGCAGCAGCCGGCGGTGATCAACGGAGCCAGCGATCTGCTGGCCGAGATCTTCGGCGAGGCGGGGCGCCACGCCCGCGTGGCCCTGGGCACGAACGAGCTGCCGCTGGGCTGCGCCGTCGAGATCGAGTTCCTGTTCGAGGTCGCGTCCGCATAGCGCCAGGGGCGGGCCGGGCAGCGCTCAGCCGTTGAGCGCCTCGGCCAGCGCTGTTCGCGCCTCGATCAGGCGTGGCAGGGCCTGCGCGGACGGCAGATCGGGCGGCGCGCTGAGCGTGAGGTCCGTCCAGCCGCTAGACTGCAGGCGGCGCGCGGTTTCGATCCAGCCCGGCGCGCCTTCCGGGCCGAGGACGAGGCGTGCCGTGAGGCCGAAGTGCGCCGGGTCGCGGCCGGCCTCGCTCAGATACGTGCGCAGGCGGGGCAGCGCCTCCGTGGGATCGGCCAGGGGCACCCAGCCGTCGGCCAGTCGCGCGATGCGCCGCAGCACCGGCTCGTCGTTGCCGCCGCCCATCCAGATCGGGATCGGCGCCGCCGGCAGCCGGTTCAGGCCCACCTGGTTGAACGTGTGCCAGCGGCCTTTGAAGCTGACGAACGGCTCGCTCCAGAGACGGCGCAGCAGCGTGATCTGCTCTGCGATGCGCCGGCCGCGCGTGCGAAACTCCTGCCCGATCGCCTGGTACTCCGCCGGGTTCCAGCTCAGGCCGACGCCCAGCTCGAAGCGGCCGCCGCTGAGCAGGCTCAGCTCCGCCGCCTGCTTCGCGACGATCGCCGTGGGGAAGAGCGGCAGGATGAGGATGCTGGTGCGGAACGCCAGCCGCCGTGTGATCCCGGCCAGGTAGGAGAAGAGCACGAACGGCTCGTGGAACGGGCCGACGTAGGTCGGGGCGGGCCGGTCGGGATAGCGGCCGGCCTCCGCGCTGAGCAGGTGACCGCTCAAGGTCACGTAGTCGAAGCCGGCGCCGTCGAGCGCCTGAGCGAAGTCGCGCACGGCGGCCGCATCCGCCATGGCGGCGAGGGCGAAACTCGTACCGAAACGCATCACTTCCCTCCTCGACGGTTCAGACGTCATCCGGACCGGCGAGCGTAGCGCGGGGCCGACGGCAGCGGCCGCCGCCGACCAGTACCGATCCGCCCGTACTACGCTACTCCGTGGCCTGCCCAGCGGCGAGCGCCAGGCGCAGGAAGACCTCCGCCCGCGGGTCGGGCGGGCTGGCGCGGCGGCGCACCACGCAGAGCGGCCGTTCGGCCAGTACTTCGTCGCGGCGCAGGCCGGCGGCTTCGGGGCCGCTTTCGGCGATCGCCGGCGGCAGCACGCTCCAGCCCAGGCCCATCGCCACCATCTGGCGCAGCACCTGCGGGTTGCCGCTCTCCAGCGCCACGTCGGGCCGGATACCCGCCCGCGCGAAGGCCGCGTCGATGATGCCGCGGGTGTGCGAGCCTTCGGGATAGAGCACCCAGCGCGCCGCCCGCGGATCGAGCGCGTGGCCGGCGGGGGCATAGAGATAGAGTGGCTCGCGCAGGATTTCGACGGCGTGCAGATCGGGCGCCTCGGCCGGGCCGACGACGAAGGCCAGGTCCAGCGCGAAGGCGCGCAGCCGCGCCAGCAGCTCCTCGCTCGTCGCCACCGTGAGTTTCAACTCGACCTGCGGATGCTCGTCGCGGAAGCGCCGCACCACGGCGGGCAGCACGTAGAGGCTGGCAGCGTCGATCATGCCGACGCTGAGCGGCCCGGCGTTGCCGCCGCGGTAGGCGGCCAGCCGTTGCGCCAGCGCCTCAGCCAGCGCCAACGTCTCCTCCGCGAAGGCGATCACTTCCTGCCCCGCCGCGGTGGGCCGGCGGCCGCGTCCGGCGCGCTCGAACAGCGCCAGGCCGAACCTGCGCTCCAACTCGGCGAGCGCCTGCGAGAGCGCCGGCTGGCTGACGTGCAGCGCCTCTGCCGCCCTGGTCAGGCTGCCCTGCCGCGCCACCTCGCGCAGATAGGCGAGTTGCTGCAGGTGCAGGTTCGGCGCGGCGCGCTCGGGGAGCGGTGTATCGCCGATCATCGTCTACCCGGCTCCGTATGTGCCACGACACCGCGGCCCGTCAGCGGCTTTAGCATAAGCATACGTTACACTATTCATAAGATACATCAGCTTGGCGGAAGTGTGGAGCGCCACCTAGGGTTGAAGAAGAGCCACTCTTCGCCAAGGAGCAGCCACCATGGCGCTAGCCACCGATATTCGCCCCGCCGGCGGCCGCCTCGGGATTCTCACGCCGGGCATGGGCGCCGTCGCCACAACGACCTACGCCGGCATCCTCGCCGTGCGCCAGGGCCGCGCGAAGCCGATCGGCTCGCTCACGCAGATGGGCCGCATCCGCCTGGGCAAGCGCACCGAGCACCGCAACCCGCTGATCAAGGAGTTCGTGCCGCTGGCTGGACTCGACAGCCTCGTCTTCGGCGGCTGGGATCCGTTCCCCGACAACGCCTTCGAGGCCGCCTGCAAGGCCGGCGTCCTTTCCGCCGCCGACCTGCTGCCGCTGCGCGACGAGCTGGACGCAATCCGGCCGATGCCCGCCGTCTTCGACCGCGCCTACGTGCGCAACCTGGACGGCAGCAACGTTAAGCACGGCGAGACGAAGATGGACCTTGCCCAGCAGATCATGGAGGACATGCAGCGCTTCAAGGCGGAGCAGCACTGCGACCGGCTGGTCGTCGTCTGGTGCGCGAGCACGGAGATCTTCGCCGAGCCGACCGAGGTTCACCAGAGCGTCGCGGCCTTCGAGCGCGGCCTGCGCAACAGCGACCCCAACATTGCGCCCAGCCAGATCTACGCCTACGCCGCGCTCTCGCTCGGCATCCCCTTCGCCAACGGCGCTCCCAACCTGACCGTGGACACGCCGGCGATGATCGAGCTGGCGCAGCGCAACGGCGTGCCGATCTGCGGCAAGGATTTCAAGACCGGCCAGACGCTGATGAAGACGATCCTGGCGCCCGGCTTCAAGGCGCGCATGCTCGGCGTGCAGGGCTGGTTCAGTACCAATATCCTCGGCAATCGAGACGGCGAGGTGCTGGACGACCCGGACAGTTTTAAGACCAAAGAGGTCAGCAAGCTCGGCGTGCTGGAGACGATCCTGCAGCCCGACCAGTATCCGGAGCTGTACGGCGACCTCTATCACAAGGTCCGGATCAACTACTATCCGCCGCGCGGCGACAACAAAGAGGGCTGGGACAACATCGACATCGTGGGCTGGCTCGGCTACCCGATGCAGATTAAAGTCGATTTCCTCTGCCGCGACAGCATTCTGGCCGCACCGATCGTGCTCGACCTGGCGCTGTTCATGGACCTGGCCAGCCGCGCCGGCCAGCACGGCATTCAAGAATGGCTGAGCTTCTACTTCAAGAGCCCGCAGGCCGCGGCCGAGCTGTATCCGGAGCACGACTTGTTCATCCAGCAGACGAAGCTGAAGAACACGCTGCGCCACTGGCTGGGCGAGGAGCCGATCACCCACCTGGGCACGGAGTACTACGAGGAGGACTGAGCGTTGGCCCTTGCGCAGCGCGATGCCGGGTACGCCACGGCGCTGCCGCCTGCCCGGCTCAACGGGAGATCGGCCACGCCAGCCATCTTTCGGCTGGCGATCGCGTGCTGTTGCCACGGCGCGGCCGCTGTGGTAGGCTGCTCCTAGCAAGGGGAGTAACCCACGCCCCGTTCGCGGGGCGGGTCCGTATCGTCAAGACCCCCGACCATCTCGGGGCGGTACGGACAGCGAGCGCCTTCTCGCCGGGTAAGACCTTGGCTCCATCCTTTGAGGATGCGGCCGGGTCTTATTCCGAGCCGCGGGAGGCGTTTTTTCATGTTCGAGTTTCTCGAAGACCTGTTCGACCGGCCAGGCCGCGACCGCGACGGCCGCACGGGCAAGATCGGCGGTCTGCTCGACCGCTTCCACCGACGCGACGATCGTCACACCTGCGACCGCTGGCACGACGACCACGACGACCCCTGGGACGATGACGACGAGCGCTACGCGCGCACGCGGCGGGATGGCGATCGCCGCCCGCCCCGCCGGCGTGACCCCGACTTCGACTGGGATTAGCCGATCCTCGGTGCAGTGATGCCCGGCCGCGTACGTGGCCGGGCAGGCGCGGTTGCCGCCGGAGGATTCACGATCCCGCCCGGCGGCGCCTTTCGGGAGTAATCCGTGATCGGCGAAATTCTTCCCTGGCTCCTGTTTCTCGCCTTCGTGCTCGGCATGCTCGCCCTCGACCTGGGCGTCGTCCAGCGACGGGCGCACGCCGTCTCGCGGCGGGAGGCGCTCGCCTGGAGCGGCGTCTGGATCGGGCTGGCGGCACTGTTCAATCTTGGCGTCTTCAGCGTGCGCGGCACAGACGACGGCATCGCCTGGACGGCCGGCTACCTCATCGAGAAGAGCCTGAGCGTGGACAACGTCTTCCTGTTCCTGCTCATCTTCTCGGCCTTCGCCGTGCCGGCGGCCCACCAGCACCGCGTGCTCTTCTGGGGCGTGATCGGCGCCTTGGCGATGCGCGCCGTGCTGATCATCGCCGGCGGCGCCCTGCTCGCGCAGTTCCACGCGATCATCTACGTCTTCGGCGCCGTGCTGGTCGTCAGCGGCCTGCGCTTCCTGCGGGGAGAGCAGCAGGCGCCGTCGCTGGAGCAGAACCGGCTGATCCGGCTGGTGCGCCGGGTGCTTCCCGCCACCAGCGAGTACGACGGCCAGCGCTTCTTCACCCGGCGCGGCGGCGCTCTGGCGATGACGCCGCTCTTCCTCGTGCTGCTGCTGGTGGAGAACGCCGACCTCGTCTTCGCCGTGGACTCGATCCCCGCGATCTACGGCGTCACCGACGATCCGTTTCTGGTCTTCACCTCGAACGTGTTCGCGGTGCTCGGCCTGCGCTCGCTCTACTTCGTGCTGGCGGGCTATCTCGGCGGGCTGCGCTACCTGCGGCCGGCGCTGGCGGCGGTGCTGCTGTTCGTCGGCGCGAAGATGCTGCTCAGCGGCATCGTGACGCTCTCCGCACCGCTGAGCCTGGCGGTGATCGTCGCCATCCTCGCGATCGCGGTCGCAGCCTCGCTGCTGCGGCGCCCGCCCCTGACGGCCGCCGCTCCTGTTGCCCGGCCCGAACCGCTGCGCTGAGCTGAACGGCCGCCATTCACACGACTAAACGGAGGCAACAGACTATGCGGGAAGAAGCTATCCAAACCACGCCGAACCCGGCGCCCGCGAGACGGGACTGGGGCGAATCGTACTATCCCATCTCGCTCGTGATGACGATCATCGCCGGTGCGCTGCTGCCGGCGATCACGCTCTTCGGCTACCTGAAGTACCTGATCACCGGGCACGGTTAGCCCCGCGGCTCATCCAACGAACAACGAACAACGAACAACGAACAACGAAGGCTCGGTACAGAGATGCAGAACCACCACCTTTCACCACCCCGCGGTACACCATCGCCGGCCCGTGTGGGCGCGTTCCGGCTCGGCCACCTGTTCGGCGTCGAGATCCTGGCGCACTGGAGCTGGCCGATCGTCATTGCCCTGCTCACCTGGTCGCTGCAGGCGGGCTTCCTGCCCGCGGCCTACCCCGAGTGGACGGCGCAGCAGCGCTGGGCGGTAGGCTTGCTCACCAGCCTGTTGCTGTTTGGCTCGGTGCTCGCGCACGAGCTGGCGCACGCGCTGGTCGCCCGGCGGCGCGGTTATTCCGCCGAGCGGATCGTGCTCTACCTGTTCGGCGGCGGCACGGAGCTGGCCGACGAGCCGCGGCGGCCGCGGGACGAGTTCTGGATCGCGGCCGCCGGCCCGCTGACAAGCGTCGCCGCCGTTGCGGCCTGCGCCGGGCTGTGGCTGTTCGGCCGCGCCCTCGACCTGCAGCCGCTCTACCCGCTTGCCGGCTACCTGGCGCTGATGAACGCCACCCTGGCCGCCTTCAACCTGCTGCCCGGTCTGCCACTCGACGGCGGCCGCATGCTGCGGGCGCTGCTCTGGGGCGGGCGCCGCACCCGGTTGCAGGCTACGCACACGGCCAGCATCGGCGGCCGCATCATCGCCGCACTGCTGCTCGGCCTGGGCATTCTGCGGGTGCTGGGCGGCGACGTGGGCGGCCTCTGGGTCGCGCTGATCGGCTGGTTCCTCTGGGAGGCGGCGCAGACGAGCTACCGGCGCCTGCTGATCGAGAGCGCGCTGGGCGCCGTGCCCGTCTCCGCGCTGATCGATCGCGGCGTGCCGCGTCTGCCGCCCGACCTCACCATGCGGCGCTTCGTCGACGAGTACGTGCTCGGCCGGCAGGTGCAGGCGGTGTTCGTGGCGCCAACGGAGGACGCCGACGTGCTGGGCCTGATCACGCTCTCCGACCTGCGCCGCGTGCCGGCGGAGCAGTGGTCCGAGGTCTCCCTCTACCGGGCTATGACGCCGCGCGACCGGCTGATCACGGCCACGCCCAGCACGGCGGCGCTGACGGCGCTGGAGACGATGGCGGCGCATCAGGTGCAGCAGTTGCCGGTCTTCCAGGGCCGGTCCGCGCTGGGGCTGATCACGCTCTCGACCCTGGCGCGAGCTATTCAGCTACGGCAAACGCTGCCGCCGGGGCAGCAGACGGGATAGCCACCGGCCGCGCGCCGCGGCGCCAGATCGGATGGAGAAGAGCCGATGTCTATGCTGATCACCACGACCGCGACGCTGCAGGGCCGCCTGGTGCTGCGCTATCTCGGCCTGGTCTGCGGCGAAGCGACGCTCGCGCTGCGCCGCCGGCGGCGCGGCGCGAGCGCCCTGGAGGATCCCGAGCGACTCGCCTGGGTCTGCGAACAGGAGGTGCAATGCGCCAGAGACGCCGCGATCGCGGGCATGCGCGTCCAGGCCGAACAGCTCGGTGCCAACGCGATCGTCGCGGTCGATCTCGATTTTGAGCGCCTCGACCGGGGGCTGCTGCTGATCTGCGCCAGCGGCACTGCCGTGCTCTACGAGGAGGCGACTGCCGTGGTGGTGGACGCCGCCACGCAACCGGGGGCACTGAGCGCCTGGCGGGCGTTGCACTTGCCGTCCCCGCCGGCGGTGGTGCAGCGGCGAGCCATACCCCTGGCGCCGGCCGGCGGGCGGGACTCGTCGTATTGCCGCCGACGGCCACCTTCCGTACGCCAGGAGCGGGCGGATGCAAACCCCGGCTGATGCCATTCAGCGATACCCGCGCCCGTTGCTGGTGGCGGGATGTGCGCCTCTGCCGACAATGGCGGGCGGAAAGCGGCGGCGATGTTAACCACGGCGATTTCCAGCAAGCGTTCGCCCTCGCTGGCCTGGGCGGGGTACGCGGCCTTCGCCTGGGCCATGCTTTTCGCTGCGCTGAGCTTTTACTGGGCGGCTGGCGGCGCCGCGGGTGTGGAGACGAACGCACCCGCGATCACGCGGCTGGTGCTGGCACGCGACCCGGTCTGGATCGCGATCCTCTGGGCCACCGGCGCGCTGAAGGTGCTCGCGGGGCTGCTGGCGCTGGCGCTGGTGCAGCGCTGGGGCCGCGTGCTGCCGCGCCGGCTGCTGCTCGCCGCCGGCTGGGCCGCGTTTGCGATCATGGCGCTGTATGAAGGCGCTGCCAGCCTGGTGCAGCACGCGCTGATGGTGTCCGGCGCCATCTCCACGCCGGCGGGGCTGGGCGAAACCTCGGCCCGCTGGCACCTCTTCCTCTGGGACCCATGGTGGCTGCTCGGCGGCGTGCTCTTCGGTCTCGCCGCCTGGCGCCGGCAACAGCGCGATTGACCGCGCTACCGCTGGATCGGTCCCCGTTGCGATCTTGCAACGCCGGCATACATCCGGCGGCGCCGTCGATCACGTATCACCATCGACGCGGCCATCACGAGCCGCACCCCGATCGGGCTACGCCAGGGCGGCCGCCCCGCCGCATGGCGATCTTCAGAATCCGGTACAATCCCCACGAATGGGTCGAAATTCCGTTCTCCGTGCAAGGAAGGTGCGTGATGACTACTTCCACCGCGCTGCGGCTGCCTGCGACCGCTCGTCTCTGGATCCTGCTCGCTGCCCTGGCGACCCTGGCCGCGCTCGGCGCCGGCCGGGCCGCCCGAGCACAAACCAGCCCCACGGTGCTGGTCGCGCAGAACGACAACCTCGGTATGGCGATCCTGACCGACGCCAACGGCATGACGCTCTACACGTTCGCCAACGATGCGCCGGGCATGAGCACCTGCAGCGGCGGCTGCGCCAACATCTGGCCCGCGTTCCAGCCACCCGCCGGCGACCTGACCCTGCCCGACGGCGCCACCGGCACGCTGGACGTGATCACGCGCGACGACGGCAGCATGCAGGTGACCTACAACGGCATGCCGCTCTACTACTTCTCCGGTGACATGAACCCCGGCGACACGAACGGCCAGGGCATCGGCGGTGTCTGGTACGCGGCCATGCCGTAGGCAACCGCGGCCATCGCTCCTCGATACCGAACAGGGCCCAGCGCTCAGCCCGCACAGCCGGGCTGAGCGCTGGGCATTGTGGCGCCGCCGGCAATCTGACGCGTCAGGAACCCGTTGCGGGCGCCGCCGTCGCGCCGAGATGGCGGGCAAACCAGGTCGACGCCAGCCGCACGACCTGGGCGAGGGCGCCGGGCTCTTCGAAGAGGTGCGTGGCGCCGGGCACCAGCTCCAGCACGGCCTCGGCGCTCAGGCGGGCCAGCGCCTGCCGGTTCAGCTCGATCACCGCGCGGTCATCGCCGCCGACGATCAGCAGCACCGGCGCCTGCACCCGTGTCAGGGCAGCGCCGGCCAGGTCCGGCCGCCCGCCGCGTGAGACGACCGCGCCGACGGCTTTCGGCCGGGCAGCGGCGGCCAGCAGCGCCGCCGCGGCGCCCGTGCTGGCGCCGAACAGCCCGATCGGCAGCGCCCGCGTCTCCGCGGTGCGGCCAAGCCAATCGACAGCACCGATCATGCGCTGGCCAAGCAGGGGAATATCGAAGCGGTGTGCCGCGCTGCGTTCGTCGACGTCCGCCTCAGCCGGCGTGAGCAGATCGAAGAGCAGCGTGGCGAAGCCGACGACGTTCAGGGCCGCCGCCACCTGCCGGTTGCGCGGGCTGCGGTGGCTGCTGCCGCTGCCATGGGCGAAGGCGATGAGCGCCTTCGCCTGCTCCGGCAGTGTCAGATCGCCTACCAGCTGTGCGTCGCCGGCCTGCACGACGATTGGGCGCGGCTGCGCATTCCGCCCTGTATGCCCGCTCACCGCCGGCTCGCTCTCCTCTCGACCGGACGTAGTGTACCGAACCCGCGCAGCAGGGAACCCGCCGCGCGTCCCCATGGCGAGGGCCGGCGACGGGTCCAAGATGCGGTTTGCGTTGCTGCAGCGGGTGGAACGGGCGCGTCGGCGTACGTGAAGCCACGAGGCCGGTCAGTCGACGTCGTTGCCAAGCCGCCCCGCCTCGTGCGCGCGCGAGGTGCAGGTGCAGCCGCTGCCCGTGGCGCAGCCTTCGCAGCAAAACGTCTCGCGGCCGCGCTGGTAGCCCCGGCCGCCGTTGCCCTGCCAGTCCTCCCGCGGCATGCCGCAGTTGGGACACGACTGAATGAACGCCATGATCTCTCTCCTTTGCGGGCCGTATCCTCACCCCGGCCGTCGGCCCTCACCCCCGGTCAATCTCACGGTCCCAATCCTGGGCGAGGGGAGCTTCCACGCCGCGCCTTCAGCCCCAACCCATCCGCTGATAGATCTCCCCTTCCCCTGGAATTGGGGGCAAGAGAGATGAACCGGGGGGTGGGGGCCAGGGCCTTACTGCCCCTTCTTGTGGCCCTCTTCCTTGTGGCGCTTCAGCACCGTGCGGGCGGCGACCTCCTCGGCCCGGTCGCCGTAGCGGCCGGACCGCTCCGCGTCCTTCTTGATCTCTTCGTACATGCGCTGCTCTTTCGAGCCGACGCCTTTCAGGTGCTTTCCTCCGGGCATGAGATCACCTCACCTCTGCCGGTGCTCGACGCTTTTCGGCCGGCTCAGACGTGCGGCTGGTTTGGCGCCGTGTGGTCGTGGACGTGTGCCTCCTTGGGATGGCCCGCGACCTCGTCGTCCTGGTTGTAGTCGTGCGAGTGCGTCAGCAGCGCGTGGTTGTGCTCGTGCGTGTGCCAGGCGGTGCGGTGCTCCCAGTCGCCGGTGATGCCGCCTTTGTGATGATGCGTGACGTGGTAGTGATCGTGCGTATGCACGGTCGATGGATGTACATGTGTGGGCTGTTTGCCCTCGCCCTCGGTGTGCTGGGTTGCGGTCTGCATGGTCATCGCCGGACACTCCTTACCCCGTAAACTGGCACGTTGACCTGACTGCAAACGGCGGGATGCCCTGTGTGCGTTGCCCGCGCCGGCGCTGCCTCAGACCGGCCGTCGCGGTGGCTCCGGTGCGGGCGGCAGCGGATCGGGGCGGGGTGGCTCGGCGGGTGGCGGCAGCGGGTCCGGCGGCAGGGGCGCCGGCGGCACGGTAGCGTTTGCCATCTCACCGCCCTATGTCCTATGTGTCGCCACTGCCGGTGTGGCGGCCACCCTCGGAGTCCGCCGCGGGCGGGTGCGGCTGCCGTCATGCGGATCGTACCGCCGCCGGCGCGCGGCTCGATCCCTCCGACGGGCTATACGGGTGCGCCGATCAGGAAGTAGCCGCCGCCGTTTGCGCGCCGCCGAGGCTCAGACCAGGGCGTCGCGGGAATTGGGGTTGGGCGGGTCGCGGGGCGTCGCGCCGGGAGCGTTGCCCAGCCGGGCGCGGCGCAGCAGCTCGCCCGTAAGCGCCACGACGAGCACACCGACGGCGATCGTCAGTGCGTCGTGCCAGGTAGGCCGGAAACTGCCCAGCGCCAGCAGCATGCTGGTGGAAACGGCCGGCGGGTGCGAGGCGCGCAGCAGCAGCGAGCCGGCGATCGTCAGCGCCACGGCGATCACGGCGGCCCAGGTGCGCGCGGCGGTCAGGTGGTGTACGACGAGCACCGAGGAACTGCTGCTTGCTCCCACCAGCCAGACGGCGATTAGCCCGGCCGCCAACCCGACGCCGTGCCCCGCGATCACATGATAGAGGCGCGCCGTACGGTGCGCGGGATACTCGGCCTGCAAGAACGCGGTGGGGCCGAGGCTGGGAAAGAGCCACGGCTGCTGCGCCACCGTGCCCAGCGCCCCGACGATCAGCATCAACCCGGCGGCGGAGAGCGGGGCGAAGACCGCGTCGGGCACGCCGGGCGGCCAGTGGATGCGCCGTCGCCGAGGCGCACCGGGCTCGGACGCGGGCGGATCGTTCACTGCTCGCTTTGCGCGCCGGCAGCGCTTGTCGAACCGGCGACGACCTGCGCATGGTTCAGCGCCGCCACCAGCGAGAAGCCCATCGAGAGGCCGGCCGCAAACCCGGACCACGCCAGCGCGCGGGCCGGCCGGCGCAGCTCGTCCTCGCCCTCACGCCGAATCGCCTTGTAGACGACCGGCGCACGCACGGCCGAGCGCTGTTCGGCCTCCCGGTGCTCTCCCCTGGAAAGCTCGACCACCGGCGGCGCCGGCTGGCCCAGCTCATCGCGGTCGGCCGCAGCGGGCACGGAGCCGGCCCGCGGCGGATCGCCCGTCTGGTTTCGCCGCATTCACCCTCCCCGGCGTGGCGGCGCCTGCACCGCCTGCCCGATCCGTCCGCGCACAGCAAAGCACCGAGTCCGGCCGAGCAGCATCAGCCGTCCGGGTGACGGACCATGCCGGGGCGATACTGCCCGGCGACTTTGCCGTAGCCGCCGCATTGCGTACCGTGACGGTGCCCACGAGGCTGCAGCCAGACGACTGCTGGTCGGGCGACCCGGCCGCGTTCGCGGAGGAGGAGCCATCCTCCCCACCAATCCGTACTCCTTCCAAAATCCTCCCCTCTCCAGCGGCGCTGGGGAGGGGACCGAGAGGTGAGGCTACGATGCGTGCAATGCTCCTGCGCCGCGGCGGCGAACTGACGGTTGGCGAGGTCGAGCGGCCGAAGCCTGGGCCGTTGCAGGTGCTGGCGCGGGTGCGCGGCTGTGGCATCTGCGGCAGCGACCTGCATTTCGCCCGGTACGCCGACGATCTGGTCGGCTCGACCGAGGGCAACAAGCTGCCCGTCGGCTCGGTGATCGATCTCGACCGCGGCGTGGTGATGGGCCACGAGTTCGTTGCCGAGGTGGTGGAGGCCGGCCCCGGTGGCGAGGCCTTCCCACCCGGCACGCGCGTGACCAGCGTGCCGGTGCTGCCCGACCCGTCCTCGCCGCGCGGCCACCAGGCGATCGGCTACAGTACCGAGTATCCCGGCGCCTACGGAGAGTACGTGCTGCTGAGCGTGCCGCTCTTGCTGCGCGTGCCCGACGGCGTGCCTGACCACGTCGCCGCCACCACCGAGCCCTGCGGCGTCGGCCTGCACGCCGTGCGCGAGGCGAAGCTGCACGCCGGCGAGCGGGTGCTGGTGATGGGCGCCGGGCCGATCGGGCTGATGACCCTGCTCTGGCTCAAGCACGAGGGCGTTGAGCACGTGACCGTCAGCGACCCGGCGGCACCGCGCCGCGAGCTGGCGCACAAACTCGGCGCCGACGCGCTGCTCAACCCGGCCGAAGCGAACACCACGGAATGGCTGGTGGAGCACGGCGGCCTGCCGCAGGTCGTGTTCGAGTGCGTGGGCGTCGAAGGCACGATTCAGCAGGCGATCGACAACGTGGCGCTGCACGGGCGTGTGATCGTCGTCGGCGTCTGCATGACACAGGACCGTTTCTTCCCGCGCGCCGGCATCAACAAGCAGTGCTCGCTGCACTTTGTGCTCGGCTACACTGCGGAAGAGTTCGCCGAGGCGCTGGGCGCGATTGCGGAGGGCGCCGTGGACACCTCGCCGCTGGTCACGCGCATCACCGACCTGGACGGCCTGCCGGCGGCGTTCAAGGCGCTCTCCGACCCGCACGAGTGCAAGGTGGTGTACCGGCCGTAGGAACGAGGAACGAGGAACCAGGAGCGAGGTACGAGGAAATAGAATTCAGGAAATAGAAAATAGGGGGGAACGGTTCTCACCTCGGTCCTATTTTCTCTTTCCTCTCTCCTATTTCCTCGCCCCGGAGGGGCGTATGGGCAGGCTCGACGGCAAAGTCGCGCTGATCACGGGCGCGGCCTCGGGCATCGGCGCGGCGACGGCGCGGCTGTTCGCGGCCGAGGGCGCCGCGGTGTTGCTTGCAGACGTGCAGGATGAACGCGGCAAGACGGTGCTGGCCGAGATCGAGGCGGCCGGCAGCAAGGCGGCCTACGTCCACACCGATGTCTCCGTGGCCGAAGACGTGGCCGGCATGGTGCGCACCGCCGTAGAGCGTTTCGGCAAGCTCGACCTGCTCTACAACAACGCCGGGCTGGGCCGCGGCGGCAGCATCACCGAGATCGTCGAAGATGACTGGGATCTCGTGATCGACGTGGACCTGAAGTCGATTTATTTAGGCTGCAAGTACGCAATTCCGGAGCTGCGCAAGGCGGGCGGCGGCGCGATCGTGAGCACGGCCTCGGTCGCGGGCCTGCGCGGCTCGGCGCTGCTGCACGCCTACAGCGCGGCGAAGGCGGGCGTGATCAACCTCACGCGCTCGATCGCCGCCGAAGTGGGGCGCGACGGCATCCGCGTCAACTGCGTCTGCCCGGGCATCATCCGCACGCCGATCTTCCGCAACATCGCCGAGCTGCCGGCGGAGCAGCAGGAGCCGGTCTGGCAGCAGATGGGCCAGCGCGTGCTGCTGGGCCGCGTGGGCCGGCCGGAGGAGATCGCGCGAGCGGTGCTCTTTCTCTGCTCGGATGAGGCCTCGTACATCACCGGCCACGCGCTGGTGGTAGACGGCGGCCTCACCGCCGGCGACGTGCCGCGGCCGTTGCCGGGAACATAGGCCGCGAGCGAGGCGTTCTCGATCACTGAGCATCGCGGATGGAACTCACACCTGGCCGTCGTCCGCATGGTAGAGGCGCAGATCGGGGATGCGCTCGAAATGACGGCGGTTGAACGTAAGCACGGTCAGATCATGGTGGAGCGCCGTTGCTCCGAGCAGGATATCGAAGTCCGAGATGATCTGGCGACGTCGGCGCAGATAAGCGCGAATTTCCGCGAAACGGATTGCAATCGGCTCGTTGACACCCAGCAGTTGGAACGGCTGCAGAAAGGCGCGCAAACCAGCGATCCTGGCATCGGGATTCGAGGAACTGAAGGCCGCTTCGTGGATTTCCGCCGCCGTGATCACGCTGACGGCGATCGCGCGCGACGCAAGGCCGCACGAGCGTCCCCGTCGCCCGCGGCCGCCCGGCCGCCGCCTCAATGATCCAGTCGGCATCGAGGATAAAGGTCATCAGGGCCGGCCCGCTGGGCGCGAACCCACCTGCCGCCGGCGGTAGATCTCGGCAATGATCTTGTCGGGGTCGAGATCCGACCAACTCCCGGAGAACTTCACGAT
Organism: Dehalococcoidia bacterium; assembly: GCA_035310145.1. Classification (NCBI taxonomy): domain Bacteria; kingdom Bacillati; phylum Chloroflexota; class Dehalococcoidia; species Dehalococcoidia bacterium. Next base: position 95,778 of record DATGEL010000094.1, on the reverse strand, counting down.
GGCCGCCCTCGCCGCCTCGGAGTCATAGCCGGCGTCGAGCCCTCCGTCTCGTTCACCAGCAATCTCGTGGACCTTGCGGGTGCGGCCGGCCCGGTACTCGGCCGCCGTCCCCTCTGCCAGAGCATCGAAAGGGTTTTGCGCTCTCGAAAAGCGCAGCACGGAGCCTTCGATCTCCATGTAGAAGACATCCCCAGGACGAACGGCCAGCTTGTCGCGCGCCGCCTTCGGAATCGACAGCCGCCCCTTCGCGTCGACACGTACACTGTGCATCGTTCGTACCTTCTGGTTGGTGGGATCCTCCCACCCGAGTGTAGCACGAGGATGCGAAGGAGCCGGTGGGAACCGGCCGCGAAACACCAGCAGGCCACGGTCGCAGAACCTTCATGCCGCTTAACGGCGAACATCCGCTTTCCGATTGGCGTGTTCATCGGCTCGGCTCGGTCGAGCGTTACCAATGCGATGCCCGCCGCGTTGTCTAGCAGGATGCTGTTCCGGGCCATCGCCGTACTCCGCCGTCTGGGCCGCGGCGCATGCTGGCAGCGGGGCGCGGCCGGGTCCGGCTTGCTATGATGGCCGGCAGAACCTCCTCATTCTTTCCCGGAGCGAGATCTGTCATGACCACCACCACGCAAACCGACGAGCTGGCCCGCGCCGATCTCGAGCACCTGATCCACCCGCTCTACCACCCCGCAGCGCAGCAGGGCGCGGTGATCTTCGCGCGCGGCGAGGGCGTCTGGCTCTGGGACACGAACGGCAAGCGCTATTTGGACGGCCTCTCCTGCCTGTGGAACGTGAACATCGGCCACGGGCGCAAAGAGGTGGCCGAGGCGGCGCGCGAGCAGATGAGCACGCTCGCCTTCGCCAACGGCTACACCGGCTTCTCCAACGTGCCGGCGATCCGGCTGGCCGAGCGGTTGGCGAAGCTCGCCCCCGGCGACCTCAACGCCGTCTTCTTCACCAGCGGCGGCGGCGAGTCGAACGAGTCGGCCTTCAAGATGGCGCGTTTCCTGTGGAACGTGCAGGGCAAGCCGGAGAAGTTCAAGGTCATCGCCCGCTTCGACGCCTACCACGGCGTCACCACGGCGGCGATGGCCGCGACGGGCATGGCGCCCTACTGGGAGCGCTTCGGCCCGCCCGCACCCGGCTTCCTGCACGCCGCCGCGCCGAACCCCTACCGCCTGGGCGACGGCCCGGAGGAGACGGCGAAGCTGGCGCTTGACTCGATCGAGGCGATCGTGGCGCGCGAGGGCGCGGAGACGATCGCGGCGATCATCGCCGAGCCGATCCAGGGCGCCGGCGGCGTGATCATCCCACCCGACGCCTACATGCGCGGCCTGCGCGAGCTGTGCGACCGGCACCAGTTCTACCTGGTCGCCGACGAAGTGATCACCGGCTTCGGCCGCACCGGCACCTGGTTCGGCATGGAGCAGTTCGGCGTGCAGGCCGACATGATGTCCTTCGCCAAGGGCGTGACCAGCGGCTACCAGCAGCTCGGCGGCCTGATGGTCTCCGAGCGCATCCAGGCGGTGCTGGCCGCGCAGCCGCCCGACGTGAAGTGGATGCACGCCTACACCTACTCGGCGCACCCTACCGCCTGCGCCGTGGCGATGGCCAACCTGGATATCATCGAGCGCGATGGGCTGGTGCGGCGCAGCGCGGAGCTGGGCGAGAAGCTGCTGGCGCGGCTGGAGGAGCTGCGCGAGCTGCCGAACGTGGGCGACGTGCGCGGCCGCGGCCTGCTCGCCCGCGTCGAGCTGGTGGACGACGTGAAGACCAGGCAGGCGTTCCCCGCCGCCGCCAAAATCGGCGACCGCGTGATCACCGCGGCGCGCGGGCGCGGCCTGCTGACGCGCAACCGTGGCGACGTGATCGCGCTGGCGCCGCCGCTCTGCATCACCGAGGACGAGATCGAGTTCGCCGTCACGGCATTGCGCGACGCGATCCGCGAGGTGGTGGCGACGAGGGCGTAGGGCCTGGGGCGTAAGGCGTAAGGCGTAGGCGCATCTGGCTTTCGTCCCTCGCACACCCCGGCGGACGTCCGGCAGGGGCGGCCAGAGCGCAGCGCAACGGTTCTGGATGGGCGCTGTGCGCCCATGGCAGGCCGAGACGTCCGAGGCAACCGCCCGTCGCGGCGCAGCCGCCACCAGCGGCGCGAGAACGAGGCCAATCCCCATGGGCCCAGGTCGAAAGCCGCCCGTCTTCTTCGGCTGGCATGTGGTGGCCAGCGGCTTTCTGCTGCTGTTCACCGGCTTCGGCGTCGTCTACACCTTCGGCGCCTTTCTCGACCCGCTGCGCCACGCCTTCGGCGCGGATAAGGCAGCGATCTCGGGGCTGTTCTCGGTCACGGGCGCGCTGTACTTCACGCTCGGCGCCGTCAGCGGGCCGCTGAGCGACCGCTACGGTCCGCGGCGCATCGTCGGCGCCGGCGCCGCGCTCACGGTGCTGGGGTTGCTGCTGGCCAGCCGCGCGAACGCGCTCTGGCAGCTCTACGTTTTCTACTGCGGCGGCGTGGGCGTGGGGCTGGGTTTCATGTACGTGCCGGCGGTGAGCGCGGTGCAGCAGTGGTTTCGGCGGCGGCGTGGTTTCGCCACGGGGCTGGCCGTGGCGGGCATCGGCGCCGGCACGCTGGCCGGCCCGCCGCTGGCCGAGGCGCTGATCGCGGCAACCGGCTGGCGCACGACGTACCTGCTGCTGGGCCTCGGCGCGGCCGTAGGGCTGGCCGTGGCACTGCTGCGCATGGAGGCGAGGCCGGCGGCGCGCGGCCTGGCGCCGGACGGCGAGGCGCCGGGGGTGGCGCCGGTCGCCGGCGTCGCGGTGCTGTACCCGGAGGACAACGACTCGCCCGTCTACAGCACGGCGCCGTTCTGGCTGCTCTACTTCTCCTGCCTCTTCTGCTCGCTGGCGCTGTTCGTGCCCTTCGTGCATCTCGACTCCTACGCCAGGGCCGAGGGCATCTCTTCCTCCGGCGCGGCCTGGATCCTCGGCCTGATCGGCGTGGGCAGCTTCAGCGGCCGGCTTTTTCTCGGCACCGCGGCGGACCGGCTGGGACGGCGGCGTTCGCTGGGCGGCGCCTATGGGTTGATGGCCGTGATGATGGTCTGGTGGCTGGTTTCGCACGCGGCCTGGCAGCTCGCCATCTTCTCGCTGCTCTTCGGCCTGGGCTACGGCGGCTTCGTGGCGCTCTTCCCCGCGATCACGGCCGACTACTTCGGCGCGGCGCGGGCCGGCGCGATCATCGGCCGGCTCTACACCAGCGCCGCCGTCGGCAACCTGATCGGTCCGGTGATCGCCGGCGACATCTACGACCAGACCGGCCACTACACGATCGCGATCGCCGCCGGCGTCGCCGTGAACCTGCTCGCCGTGGCCTGCATCGTCGCGCTGCGACCGCCCGCCCGGCGAATCGTGGCCGCTCGCCCGCTCGCCGTGCCCGCCGCGGAGTAGCGCCCCCTTGCGACCGGCGCCGCCCGCGGTTGCCTCGCGCGTCCAGAGGCTCTTGGTCCCCTGCCCGACCCTTCGCCTTCCCGCCGCGAGCATCGGAGGAACGAGCCCGCCGGCCCGGCGATCGCCGGAGCGCCGCAAGCGCCGTCCTCCCAGCCTTGCCAAGAATCGGTGGAAACCTCGGCGCTGTGCGTGGTTGCCGCCGTCGCTTGTACTGCGGGTGCGCAGTTACAGCTTGCGGATTGCAACAATCATGTAATCTGGCAGGCGCCAATCCTGCCCACCACACCGTTCTGTTGATCGAATGGATCGGGCCGGCGCAGCGTGGCGGGCTGCCGGCAACCTTCACGGTTGGGAGTCCGAGAGCATGCGTGCCCGCAATCGCTACGGCAGGGACGACGCGCCTGCGGATCGTTGCCCTGGACGCGAAGGCCGGAGTCTCACAGCGCCGGCGCGCCCGGCGGGGTTAGCGTCCCCTGAAGCCGCCCCGTAGCTGCCCCAGCGCACGATTCCGCCGCACTGAGCCGGACATGTCGTCCGTGCCGCGGCCAGCAGTGAAAGGTGCACGACCATGGCGTCTCCCGCTTGCTTCCACCCCATTCCGAGCTCTGCCTTCGTCGATTCGACCGGTCCGCCAGAACAATTGCCGGCAGCCCGCGGCGTCAGCTGAGACGGGCGGCCATGAGAAAGGGCCAGCGATGAACAGTCCTGCTGAAGAGTTTTTGTTGGAAGCGCGTTTTGCCGATCTCGAACGTGAGATCGCGTTCACCCAGAGGGAAGCGGCGGCGCTGCGAGCCCGCGCCGACGCCGCGCCCGCCCGTGCCTGCTCCGCGCCGCGGCGCTGGGTTGCCGCCTGCCTGATCCGCGCCGGCGAAGCGCTGGCGGCCGTGGGACGGCTGCTCGCCGGCCCGCAGGCGCCCGCGAACGGCGGCCGCCCGTCATTTGAGCGGCCGCTGCCCGACGGCTACGACGGCTAGGCGTGCCCGGCGGCGATGCTGTGATCGCCGCCGGCCGCTCGCTCGGGAAACCGTCACCTCGGGAACGCGCCCGCCCGCCGGCGGCGCGACGGCGCGACGGCTCGCCGGCGGGGTACTGTGCCGCTTGGAGGAATACCATGTTCGTTCAACGTGTCAGCTTCCAGCCCGCGCCTGGCAAAGGTCCCGAACTCCGCGAATACGTGGTTTCCATGCCACGCCAGGGCCGCGGCACCGTGAGCACTCGCCTGGCCGGCCCCTCGCCTGAGTACCGGGTGACCACCCTCCACGACTCGCTCGCCGCCCTCGAACAGGCGCTCAACGACGCCTGGGCCAACCGCCCGAAGGGCGCGACGCCGCTCGCCGGCCTGGCGGCGAAGGCTCCCGCGATCGAGCTGCTCGAAGTGCTGCTGCCGGCGCCGGAAGGCCCGAATCCGGGCGCCGTTGCACAGACGGCGTTCGAGTTCGCCCCCGGCAAGGGGCCGGAAGTTCGCCGCCTGCTCGAAGAGATCGCGAAGAAGCGCAACGCCGAGGGCGCCCGCATGGGCATCGCCATGCGCGTGAGCGGCGGGCCGCCGGCATACTTTCTCACCGGCTTCCACGCCGACCTGGCCGCGGTCGAGAAGGCCCGCGCGGCCGCGCTTGCGGACCCGGAGGCGCCGGCGCGTGCCCAGCGGCTGGCGGGCCTGCTGGCGCGGCCGCCGGAACTGCCGCAGATCTTCCGCATCATCGCCCGCTTCGGCTGAGCGTGTTGGCCCCACGCCGCACGCTGCTTTCACGCGCGCAGCTACAGAGCGGAGACAACTGAGCCATAGCTATGCTTGTCACCTACTGGGAACGCTGCGACAACGCCGACCGCGATACCTTCGCCAGGGCTGCCCTCAACCTTTGCCGCGCCCAGAGAACGCAGCACGGCATCCGCAACTCCCGCTTCTACTGGTTCGGCATCGACACGCTGGTGGTGCAGACCGACGCCGAGTCGCTGGATGTCTTCAACAGCCCGCCGCCGCCGGAAGCGTCCACCGCGGTGTTTGCCCTCTCCGACCAGGCGCATCAGATCCGCATGGAACGTTGGCAAGACGCCGCCGTCGGCGAGCAGAGTTACCGGAACGCCCAGGCGGCCGCCCGCCGCTGAGCGCGGCGCCCGCAGGGATAAAGAGCGACAGGCGGCCGGGCGACGCATCTCGCCCGGCCGCCTGCGCTTTGCCACCATCGATCCGCGGAATGAATCGGCGCGCCGCTACTCCTCCTGCGCGGTGATGTCGCCGGGGTCGAGGCCGAGTTCGCGCGCCTTGAGCAGGCGGCGCATGATCTTGCCCGAGCGCGTCTTCGGCAGCCCCGTGACAAAGTCCAGCTCGCTGGGCGCGGCGATCGGGCCGGCTTCGCTGCGCACGTGGCGGATCAACGCCGCCTTCAGCTCGTCCGAGGGCTGCTGGCCCACGCGCAGCGTCACGAAGACCTTGATCGATTCGCCGCGCACCGTGTCCGGCTTGCCGATCGCCGCCGCCTCGGCCACCGCCGGATGGCTCACCAGCGCGCTCTCCACGTCCGCCGTGCCGATACGGTGGCCGGCAACGTTCACGACGTCGTCGGCGCGGCCCAACACCATGTAGTAGCCGTCGGCGTCCCTGGTCGCCACGTCGCCCGCCGTGTAGACGCCCTCGATCGTGTCGTAGTACTGGCGGTAGCGGTCCGCGTCGCCGTAGATCGTGCTCATCAGATAGGGCCAGAAGCCCTTAAGGACGAGAAAGCCGCCCTCGTTCACGCCCACGGGTCTGCCCTGGCGGTCGAACACGTCGGCTTCGATGCCGGGGAAGGGCTTGCCGGCGCGGCCGGGCTTGCTCGCCATGCAGGGCCAGGTGCCGATCGTGGGCGCCGCCGTCTCCGTCTGCCACCAGTTATCGACCAGCGGCACGCGGCCTTTGCCGATCACGCGGTAGAACCACTGCCACGCCTCCGGGTTCAGCGGCTCGCCGGCGCAGTTGACAAGCCGCAGCGAGGAGAGGTCGTAGCGGCCCGGAAACTCGTCGCCGAACTTCATGAACATGCGCACGGCCGTGGGCGCGGTGTAGATCTTGGTGACGCCGTACTTTTCGACGACCGACCAGACGACGCCGGGATCGGGCCAGTCGGGCGCGCCCTCGCGGACGATGCAGGTGGTGCCGTTGGCGAAGGGGCCGTAGACCATGATCGAGTGGCCCACGATCCAGCCGATGTCCGACGTGCACCAGTAGACGTCGTCCTCCTTGATGTCGCAGGCGAGCTTCCAGGTCGGCGTGACGCCCACGACGAAGGCGCCGTGCGTGTAGACCACCCCCTTCGGCTGGCCCGTGGTGCCGGAGGTATAGAGAATGAACAGCGGGTCGTTGGCGTCCATCACTTCTGGCGGGCAGACGCCGGGCTGCGCGTCGCACAGCGCGTTCCAGTCCAGCTCGCGCTGCGGGTCCAGCGCGAGCTTCGGCTCGCCGCGGCGGAAAACGGCGATCTTCTGCACGAAGTCCAGCCCCTTGACCGCCTCGTCCACGATCTCCTTGAGTGGCACGGCCTTGCCGCGGCGCACGCCGATGTCGGCGGTGAGAATGACCTTGGCCTGCGCGTCCTCGATGCGGCTGCGCAGCGCCGTGTGCCCGAGGCCGGCATAGACGACGGAGTGCACCGCGCCGATGCGGGCGCAGGCGAGCATGGCGACGATGCCTTCGGGTGTGAGCGGCATGTAGATGCAGACGCGGTCGCCCTTGCCCACGCCAAGCGACTTGAGCGCGTTGGCCGCCTGCTGCACGCGGCGGCTGAGCATGCCGTAGGTGTAGATGCGCTCCTGGCCGTCCTCTGAGAGGAAGAGCAGCGCAACCTTGTTCTTGCGCTCGCCGTTGGCATGGCGGTCCAGGCAGTTGACGGTGATGTTGCACTGGGCGCCGACGAACCACTTGACGAACGGGTAATCGATCTCGCGAACTTTGCTCCAGGGCCGGAACCACTCGAACTGCCGCGCCTGCTCCTCCCAGTAGGCTTCCGGGTTCGCTGCCGCGCGGTTGAAGAGGGCATCGTAGTCGGGCGCGTTGGTCTGGGCCACGAACGCGGGCGGCGGCGCGATCACGGTCTCCGCGGTGAGATGGGCCTGGAACGAGGACGCGTCGGTGGTCACGCTGCTGCCTCCAGGAGAAGAGATGAGAAAACCGGGGTGTTGCCGATCATTGCGGCCGGGGTGGCTGGCCGGCGGCGCCAGTGTACCACGGCCATCGGCCCTCACCCCCGTCCCCCTCTCCCAATCCTGGGCGAGGGGCGATCCGGCGTCGGGCGATCCGATCTGTGATCGGTTACCCCGACGCCATCCCGCTCCAGCGCCTCAGGATCGCCCCTTTCCCTCATCCCAGATCGCGCTCCGCGCGATGTCAGACATTGGGGAAAGGGGAAGGGGGAATGGGGGCCAGTCGTGCCCGTCCTCGCGGCGCAGCAGCGCCGGATCCTGCGCCGCGAGGCCGGCGAGGAAGCGACGGTGCTCCAGCGGGCCGCCATATGAAGCGGCGGCGTCGATTGCGCGGCGGTAGAAGCCTTCCAGCGGATAGTCGCGGTAGTAGCCGACGCCGCCGGTGACCTGGTGCGCCAGCCGCAGCAGCTCGGGGACCGCCTCGCTCGCCTTCGCCTTTGCCATCGCGACTTCGCGCGCGGCCGGCAGCCCTTCATGCAACCGCCAGGCGGCCTGCGCCACCAGCAGCCGCGTGGCGACCAGGTCGCGCAGCATGTCGGCGCAGTGGTGCTGCACCGCCTGGAAGCTGCCGATCGGCCGGCCGAACTGCGTGCGCCGCCGCACATACTCCAGCGTCAGCTCCAGCGCCGCGCGGCCGATGCCCGCAAGCTCCGCCGCGCGCAGCGCCGCGCCGTGCAGCCGCAGCCGCTCCACTGCCTGCCCAACCTGGTCCTCCGCGGGCAGCGGCGCGCCAACGATCACGCCCGCGAAGCGCACCGCATGGAGTTCGTCGCCGCCGGCGCTGCGCATGGTCTCGATCTGCACACCGCCGGCGCCGCGCGGCACGGCGAACAGCGCCGGCCCGCCGTCGTCTCCGCTCAGCGCGGCGCTCACCAGCAGCGTGTCCGCCGCCGCGGCGCACTCGACGAACAGCTTGTCGCCGTCCAGCCGCCAGCCGGAGCCGTCGCGCGAGGCACAGGTCTGCCGGCGATCGTCGGGCGCGTCCTCGACGACGGGCACGACGAGCATGCGGCCGGCGACAAGCTCCTCCAGCAACCGGCGTTGTTTTTCGGCCACGCCGGCGTCGCGCAACAGCCACCCGCAGAGCACCGCGGCGACAAACGGTGTCTGCACCCCCGCCGCGCCCAGCGCCTCCGCCAGTGTGAAGGCGCTCAGTGCGCCGCTCGCCGGCCCGCCGAGCGCCACCGGCAGGCAAACCTCCAGCCAGCCGAGCGCCGTCAGCTCCCGCCAGAGGGAGGGCCAGTCTGCCTCGCGCCGCTCGCGCAACAGGCGCCGGGCGTTCTGAAAGAGCAGCTCCTGCTCCTCGCCCAGCAGCGACGGCAGCTCCAGCGGCACGGTCCGTTCCCCGTCTATTCTTTAGACATGGTTTCAAAACCGGCTCGATCGTCGTGTGCTGCGCGTGCATGACCACCAGAATGCCGGTTTTGAAACCATCTGTTAGTACCTATCGAGGCAGCCCCAAGCCCCGCGCCGCGATCACGTTGCGGGTGATATCGAAGCCACCCGCGGCGAAGTGATAGTAGAGGTGGTCGCGCTCGTCCTGCTCGAAGGCGCCGTCCGCGGGCGCGTAGGGCGAGCCGGCCTGCAGCGGGGCGAACGGCCCAAAGAGCTGCAGCGCGGCGGCCTCGATCGCGCGCTGCGTCTCGCGCTTGAAGATCAGCGCCAGCGAGGTCTCCTCCTGCGGCTCGCGGCCGGCCTCGCGCAGCGTCTCCAGCCAGCAGGCGGACAGGGCGACGACCTCGGATTCGATCGCCAGGCGGGCAAGCAGGTCGGCCGCCACCGCGTCCTCGCGCAACCGGCTTGCCGTCGCTGCAAGCAGCTCGTCGAAGGCGCCCGCGACGGCGCCGGGGCTGGCGAGCATCGCTCGTTCGTGGTCGAGCGCGCCCATGATCAGGCGCCAGCCGGCGTTCAGCTCGCCCACAAGCATGGTTCTTGGCACTTCCACGTCGTCGAAATAGACCGCGTGGTGCAGCCAGCCGCCGGCGGTGCGGCTGGCCGTGATCGTGATGCCGGGGCCGCGCATATCGACGATGAACAGCGAGATGCCGCGGTGCTTCGGCGCCTTCGGGTCGGTGCGGGCGGCGACCCAGCCGTAGTCGGCCATGTGGGCGCTGCTGGAGAACGCCTTCTGGCCGCGCAGCAGGAATGTATCGCCGTGCGCCTCGGCCCGCAGTTGCAGCGCGGCCAGGTCGGAGCCGGCCTCCGGCTCGCTGTAGCCAAGGAAGAACTCGATCTCGCCGCGGGCCAGGCGCGGCAGGAACGCGCGCCGCTGCGCCTCGTCGCCGTAGCGCAGCAGCGAGCGCGGCAGGAAGCTGATCGTGCCCGTGTCCAGACTGGGGCCGCGATGGTACTCGATCTCGCGCACGACGATCGCGTCGAGCGCGGGATCGCGCCCCTGCCCGCCGTACTCGACCGGCCAGGAGAGGCCGATGAAGCCCGCCTCGCCCAGCCGCCGATGGAAGGCGCGCGAGAACGGCACGCTCCAGCCGCCGAGCTGGTCCGAGTCGTGGTGCTCGCGCCGGGCCGCCGGCGTCAGCTCGCGGCGCAGAAAGGCGCAGACCGCGTCGCGCAGGGCGCGCTGCTCCGGCGTGTAGATAACGCGCATGGCGCCGGGCGGCTGGCCGTTCATCAAGCAGAGCTTAGCGCAGGGAGCGGTCGCGCGGCGCCTACCCCAGACGGCGCATTCCGGAGGTCGTGCCAGTGAACGAGTCCTGGGTGTCGCCAGGAGCACGGCGACGCCGCCCGGCGCACGAACTACAAACCGGCTTCATGCGGTGGCGGATCCCGCGATGATGCCCAAAGGCTGCTTCCCTCGCACGGGGTTTGCAGCGCTTCAGGAGGCCCTTCGCGAAGCGGGAAGGGGCAGGATTCGCGTGCGAACCCAGGTGGTTGGCGCCGCTTCGCGCCTACGCCGGCGGCAAGGCCGGTGGCGCGGCGCTGTAGACGTCGAGATCGAGCCGGCCCACCGGCTTGCCGTCCACTTCCAGCACCACGCTGTAGGTGCCGGGGCCAGCGAAGCTGAGGTCGTAGAAGAGCTGCACGAGCATGGTGCGCCCTTCCGGCCCGAACTGCACCGGCGTCTCGTTGGTGGAGACCACGATCTCGCTCTGTGGCGACCAGACGGTGACGATCCCCGTCGCCCGCTCGTTGGGCTGGCCGCGCAGGGCGAAGGCGATCCACATGACTTTGTGGACCGCCGGGAAGCTCATGGCGCCGACGCGCTCGAATACGCCGATGAAGGAGTACTTGCCGGCCGCGTCGATCAGGAAATGGTCGCAGAACAGGCCCCAGAGATAGCGCGGCCGCGAGCCGCCCGTGTCCTGCGTCACGGGAAGACGCCGCGCGTGATTAACGCCTCGGCCACGCGCCGCACGCCGAGCATGTTCGCCGCCTCGCGCATGCTCACGCCCTCGCGCTCTTGAATCGCGTGCACCTCGCCAAAGGCGCGGGTCATGATGCGGTGCAGCTTAACGTTGACCTCGTCCTCCTCCCAGAAGAAGGATTGCAGGTCCTGTACCCACTCGAAGTAGGAGACGACGACGCCGCCCGCGTTGGCGAGGATATCGGGGACGACTGGCACGCCGTTGGCCGCAAAGATCGCGTCGGCCTCCGGCGTCGTCGGCCCGTTGGCGCCCTCGACGATCAGCCCGGCGCGGACCTTGCCGGCGTTGCGCGACGTGAGCTGGCCCTCCATCGCCGCGGGCACGAGCAGATCGACCGGCAGCTCCAGCAGCTCCTCGTTGGTCAGGCGGTCGGTTCCCCTGATCGCCTGGGAGAGCGGCAGATGGCTGTCCTTGGCCGCGATCAGCTCGTCGGCGGAGAAGCCGGAGGCGCGGTAGATGCCGCCTTCCACATCGCTGACGGCCACAACGCGGGCGCCGGCCTGCGCCATCAACTTGGCCGTGACCGAGCCGACGTTGCCGAAGCCCTGCACGGCCACGCTGCTGCCTTCCAGCGTGCGGCCCAGGGTGCGCACGGCCTCCTGTGAGATGTAGAGCAGGCCACGCCCCGTGGCTTCAACCCGCCCCTGCGAGCCGCCGATACTGATCGGCTTGCCGGTGACCACGCCCGGCACCGAATGGCCGACGTTCATGGAGTAGGTGTCCATGATCCAGGCCATGATGCGCATGTCGGTGCCCATGTCGGGCGCGGGAATGTCGCGCTCCGGGCCGATGATGATGCTGATCTCTGCGGCGTAGCGCCGGGTCAGGTTCTCCAACTCGTGCGGCGTTATCGCCTTGGGATCGACGGCCACACCGCCCTTGGCGCCGCCGAAGGGCAGGTTGACGACCGCACACTTCCAGGTCATCCACATCGCCAGGGCGCGGACCTCGTCGAGATCGACCGACGGGTGGTAGCGGATGCCGCCTTTGCACGGCCCGCGCGCCTGGTCGTGCTGCACGCGGTAGCCGGTGAACATGCGCACGCTGCCATCGTCCATCTTCACGGGAAAGGTGACGGCCAGCTCGCGCTTGGGGTGGCGCAGCACCTCGGCCACGGAGGGCGAGAGGTGCAGGCGCTCGGCGGCGGCGTCGAACTGCGCGACGGCGGTGCGATAGGGGCTGGCGCTCTCGGGGAGAGGGCCGGGCTCGCTGGACTGCACGGCGCTCGTGGTCATCGGTCACCCTCCGCGCACGTTACATATGTGTTTCCAGCATAGCACGGCAGTGCAGCCATGCCGGACCGCGGCGGCAGCGGAGGCGTAGCCCGCTCGGATGAGTCCGGCGCGGGTTCGCGAGCGCGCCGAGACCCCTCTGCAGGCGCCGATTTCTGGCCCTGCGCTTGGAGCGGGGGCCAGGCGGGCGTTGACGGCTACTCGCCGATGATCTCCGTCGTGCCGGGGCGGCTGACGGTGAGGTGCGCCATCGTCGTCGTGGGCGTGGCGCCGTGCCAGTGTTTCTCGCCCGCCGGGATGATCGCCACGTCGCCCGTCTTGACGTGCACTTCGTTGCCTTCCGTGGCGACGATGCCCTCGCCCTCGGTGACGATCAGCACCTGGTCGAAAGTATGCTTGTGCCAGACATTGCGGGCGCCGGAGACGAACTTGACGTGCCCGACGCGGACCTGCTCGCTCTCCGTTGTGCCGACGATGGCGCGGGAGAGCACCTCGCCGCGCATGATCGGCGCCGTGTTCGGGGCGAAGCCGGAGGGGTCGTTGCGGACGATCTGCATGGCGTGGCTCCTCTCAGGCAACAGGGAACAGGCAAGAGACGAGGTGACAGGTGACAGGTTACAGGGGGGCGGCGGGACTGTCACCTGCAAAAGCCGGCCCTCTGACCTGCCGGGCGGCTGAAGCCGCCCCTACGCACGCTAGCAGCGCAGGAGGCCGGCGTTCGCCTTGGCGCTGAGCACGCGCCTGACCGATGCCTCGATCGACTGCCTGAAGGCCGGATCGGCCTGCATCTGCTGCATGACGGCGCCGGCCATTGGCTCGATGTCCGCCGGCTGGATCGTCAGCACCATGTCGCCGCCGGCCGCAAAGAACTTCCGGGCGCGCTCGGCGGGCGCGTAGCCGGCGACCGCCACGGCCGCGCCCATATCGTCGGAGACGATCACGCCGCCGAATTGGAGCTTGCCGCGCAACAGGTCGCTGATGATTTTTCCGGAGAAGACGGCGGGCACACCAGGATCGATCCGCGTGTAGCTCGCCAGCGCGACCATCACGAACTCGGCGCCGGCCTGGATGCCAGCCTGATACGGAGAGAGATACTGGTCGCTCTCACTGGTCACGCTGTCCGTGATGCCCTGCGCGGTGAAGTCCGTGTTGCCGGTGACCCGGCCGAGGCCGGGAAAGTGCTTGATCGTCACGGCCTCGCGGGCGGCGTGCATGCCCTTGATGAAGGCGACTCCCTTCGCCGCCGCCACGTCCGGCGTGTAACCATACTCGCGGTCCAGCGCCCCAATCGGCGCGTTGGCTGCCACGTTCGCCCGATCGACCGTGTCCAGCACCGGCGCGAGGTTGAGGTTCACGCCGGCCTCGCCGAGCTGTTGCCCCCACTTCGTCGCGGCCGCTTGCAGCGCGTCGCCTGTCATCTGGCCCTGCTGCAGCGCGGAGGGGATCGGGTCGAAGCCGGCGCCGTAGAAGGCCCGCAGGCTGCCCGGCTGCCCGCCTTCTTGATTGCCGGAGATGAAGAGCTTGACGCCGCCGGTGGCGTCCGACGTGGCGAGCCCTTGCAGCCAGTCCGTCGTCTGCTGCACCATCGCCATGCCGTTCCAGCCGTTGCCGAAGAGCACCACGTTGCCGGCATGTGCATTGGTGATCGCCGCGGCCGTCGCGGCCGAGCGCGGCTCGCCGCTGTTCAGGCCGACCATGAACAACTGCCCGACGCGCTGTGCGGGGGTGAGGCCGTTGAAGACCGTGTCCACGCAGCTAGCCGCCGCGCCGGGCGAACGCACCGGAAAGCCGCTGGGCGTGAGGCCGTCTGACGAAGAGGCCGTACTGCCGGCCGGCGCGCGGCCGAAGCCCGTCGTGCTGGTGCGCTGGGCCGTCGGTCCGGCCGTCGAGAATGGCGCCGTGGCAGCGCCGCGGGTGGCGGGAGCGCCGGCGGCCGTGGCCGGCACCGTTTCGGTGGTCCGCGTGGCGGCCACCGTCTGCGTGACGATCGTCACCGGGCTTGCCGGCGCCTGCTTCGCGCCGCCGCAGGCCAGGCCGAGCAGCAGCGCTGCCGCCAGCGCCGTCCCCTGCGCGAGCCGCGCTCGTGCTTTGCTGCACACGCACACCGGGCAACCGTCTCCCTCCGCCCGCCGCTGCTGGCAGGCGGGCCGCGTCGCAGAGTATCGTACCGTTGTGTACGGCAGCGGCAAACTGACGCCGCCGCTCAGCCGGCACAAGAGGCGGCGATGACCCAACAACACGAAGGCGGCGCGACCACCACGGGCGAACGTGAGCCCGGCATCTTCGAGGTGATCTACTCGGCGCGGGCGATGCGCCGGCTGAGGGCCGATCAGGTGCCGGAGGAGCTGCTGCTGCGCCTGATCGAGGCGGCGATCCAGGCGCCCACGCCGTCCAACATCCAGGGCTGGCGCTGGCTGATTGTGCGCGACGCCGAGCAGAAGGAGCGCCTCGCCGCGCTCAACCGTGAGGCCGTGCTCACATATCTCGAGCGCGGTTCGCGCCTGATTTCGCCGCAGTCGCCGGCGGAGGCCGAGCAGGCCGAGCGCAACCGCCGTGCCCTGCAGTGGCAGGCGGACCATCTGCAGGAGGCGCCGGCGCTGATCGTCGCCTGCACCGACGCCGACCCGGCGATGACGCCGAACTCGCGCCGCGCCGCCGGGGCGATCGTGATCTGGCCGGCGATCCAGAACCTGTTGCTCGCCGCCCGCGCCCTCGGTCTCGGCGCCACGCCCACCACGCTCGCGCTCAGCGACCGCGACGCCTTCCGCGCCGTCCTCGATCTGCCGGACGAGATCGAGGCGCACTGCCTGATTCCGGTCGGCTACCCGCTGGGCCGCTTCGGCCCGGTCTCGCGCCCGCCCGTGTTCGAGCTGCTGCGCTGGGACCGCTGGAGCTGAGCGGCGCCGAACCGGCTCGGCGGCCGGCGTGCGGTGTGCGGACGAGACGGGGCCAGCGCCGCTCTCCCCGGCGGCGGCGCTGGCCCCCTGCCCTGGCGATATGTGGGGTTGCTACGCTCGGGCAATGCCCTGGGCGGCGATCCCCTGGGCGGCGATCCCCTGGGCGGCGATCCCCTGCACGGCGATGCCTGGAGCCGCAATGCCCTGCGCGGCGATGCCATGCGGCCCGCCGCCGACAAAGACCTGCCGCACAAACACGCCGAACTGCTGCCCGCCGACCGTGACGTTGCCGGCGTTGATGTAGCCGGATACCTCGGCCTGATCACTGTCGGCCGGCACGAGCTGAATATCGAAGGTCAGCTGGAACGTTGTCGCTTCTGGCACGGGAGTCTCGTTCCTCCTAAACGCCTGACTGCCGCGTGCTGGCGCACGCATCTGAAGGTGCGAAGGGCCGACTGGCCGGAGGGCCAAACGGCACCCTGGGTTCGGACCGGCCTCCCGCCTGCCGGGGGTGAGCGGGGGCCGGAGGGCCGGCACGTGAGCTGCATGGCTCGACCGCCTACCGTGCAACTGGATCAGAGGGACCGATGGGAGATACCGGGTTGCCCATGCCGACCGCGGCCGGCGTACTTCCTGAAGTCGCGACGAGCGCGAGCGGATCGCCGGCGCCGGCGGGCACGATCGGCACCACACCGCTCTGCGCCAGCGTGGCGAGCAGTTCGGGCGTCGCCTCAAGTGGCACGCCGCCGCGTCGGGCCGCGTTGACGCCGCGCAGGCTTGCGGCTTGCTCCGCGCTGATCGGGCGGGCGGCGATGCGCCGCTCCTCGCGCACCAGCAGATAAGGCTGCTCGGCCGCGTCCGGCTCGGACAGGCGGCGCGGGCCGTGGATCGTCTCCGGCGCGTAGGCAAGGTTCACGACGGTGAAGGGCGCGGCAGGCAGCGACCAGATGCGGCCTTCGGCCCGTACGGGCAGCGGTGGCAAAGACGCGCCGAACGAGAGGCCGAGTTGCGCCCGCTCCAGCGCCAGGGCGCTGCGCGTCTCGCAGGAGGGCGAGAGGCGCGGCAGCTCGCGCATAAAGGTCTCCCACTCCACCTGGTAGCGGTAGAGCGGGTCGATCTTCGTGAGGTCGCCGATCTGGCTGGCCAGGTGGTCGATCAAGCCCCAGAGGGTGCCGCCGTCCACCAGTACGTATTGCACCAGCGTCTGTGGGAAGCGCAGGAAGAGCGCATAGGCGAGGTGGGCGCGGGTGATGAAGCCGTGGTAGGTCTCCGGTGCGTGGAAGGTGTTGTGAAAGGGGAACAGCTCCGGCCGCTCCCTCGCGAAGGGGTTGTCGTAGAGCAGCGGTGGCGCATCGAGCATGATGCGCGGCTTCAGCTCATTGTAGGCCCGCGGCCGGTCAGCCAGCGCCAGGTCGGTGCCGGTGCCGTTGTAGATCGTGAGCGTGTTGAGCCGCACGCCGCAGCCCAGCGCCCGCGCGAACAACGCCGTGGTCAGCGTCGCTTCCGCCTCGGCGGAGCTGTTGCCGGGCACGTCCAGCATGAAGGCACAGGTCACGCCGACGCCGCGTTCCAGCGCCGGCGCCAGCCGCGCCTCGAGCTGTTGCCAGCCCTTGAAGAAGTGCTTGGCGAACGCCTGTTGCGCGGTGGCCGAGACGGCGTCGACACCGACGAAGATATCCTGGCAGCCCGATTTGGCGAGCAGATCGAGGATCTCCGGCGTGAGCTGCGGCAGCGTGCCGTAGCCGTTCCAGGTGAGGCCGAGGCGCGCTTCGGCGATGGCGTGCAGCAGGCCCTTCGCGCTCTGCGGCGCGTTGAGGAAGTTGTCCTGCACGAAGAAGAGGTGCCGGGCGCCGAGCGCGTGCTGCTGCGCAAGCTCGCCCACGATGCGGTCGATCGTCTTCGCCTGCTCGCCCTGGCCCCAGAGCGTGGGACTGTAGCAGAACGAGCAGCGGAAGATGCAGCCGCGGCCGTGCTCGTAATCGAGCAGGCGCTGCGGGTTGGCCGTAAAGTAGGCGTTGAGATCGACGAGATGGTAGGCAGGCGCTGGGAGCGACGCCAGCGACTCGCGTGTCTTGAAAGCGCGCTGCAGCGTGACGCCGCCGGCCGTGCGCTGTGCCACGTTGATCAGCGGCGCCGCGCTCAAGCCGCGCAGGCGGCGCACCAGCGCCGCAGTCGCCTCCTCACCCTCGCCGGCCACGACATAATCGACCCAGGGGTAGTGCTCGAGCGCCTCCCGCGCGATCGCGCCGAAGTGCGGTCCGCCGAGCAGCGTGACGACGCCGGGATCTTCGGCCTTCAGCCGCCGCGCCAGCTCCAGACCCACGTGCGACTCCAGCGCCATCGAGGTGAAGCCGACCAGGTCCGGCCGTGTGTCGCGGATGGCGCGGACGGCCCGCTCGTAGAACCCGTCTGCCAGCCAGGCGGGGTTGCGCATCCCGCGCAGGTTCATGTCGACCAGCGCGACATCGACGCCGTCCTCCTCCAGCGCCGCCGCGATTGTGAGCAGGCCCAGCGGCGGAGCCAGCTCCTGCCGGTCGTGCAGCCCGTTCGGCGGCTGCACCAGCGTGACGCGCATCGCTCCCTCCTTGACGACGATGGACGATGAATGGCTGCGTGATGGCGGACTCTGCCCGGTCTCTGCGGCGAAAGTGCGTTCAGCAGCCGCTCCGATCGGCGGCCCGAAACAGGTGCCGGGTTGCCTGATGGAGGTAACCCGGCGTCGATCTGCGGCAGCGCGCCGCATCTGTCTCTATCAGGATATGCTGACAGTCAAGCGAGTTCAGGCGTGGCGCCGCATGGGCGCGCGGCGCATGCACCGCTTCGATAGCGCAAAATCCGTGCGGGCACACAAGTTTCGCGCGGTGGAGGACGCGGCAACGGACCCGCCGCGGCGGCGCCAGCAGAATCGCTACCCATGGGCGCTCAGCCGGCGGCGGCGATGCGCGGTCCCAGGGCGCCGATCAGCGCGTGCAGCCGCTCGTGTGTGCCGGCGCCGAGGCGCTCGGTTTCGATGCGTTCGAACTGCTCCACCAGCTCCGCGTCGGCGGCGGAGTCGAGCTGCCGCTCGAGCAGCGGGAAGAGCTCGTCCGTCTCGCGTGCGATGTGGGCGCGGAGAAAGGCGCCGTACTCTCGCGCCGCGACCCGCAGCCGTTCCGCTGCCCCCGCATTGCCGGGCGCCCAGGCGGCCGCGGCCTCGATCAACTCGGCGGCCAGCCGGCGACCGGATGCATGGTCGGCTTCGAGCTGGGCGACGATCGCCGCGCCCGCCTTGCCCAGGCGCGGGAAGATGGCGTCTTCTTCCTTGGCGTGGTGGCAGCGGTCGACAAACACCGTGAAGAACTCGCCGAGATCGGCGAAGACCGAAGGCGGCACCGGGACGCCGTCCATCGCCCTGGCCACGGCACGGTCGAGTTGATCGAGCACGGCAAGCACTGCCTCGTGCTCCTCGCGCAGGGTTTCGATAGTGCGCATCATCTCTTCCTCTGCGAACAGCGAATTCGGCGGGCGCCGTCGCGTTTCTTCGCGTTGGCTCCATTGTCGTGGGCGCCACCGCGTCGCGCTGCGAGGCAACGACCGGGACTTATGCGGGGTGAAGCCCCGCAAGCCAGGAGGACTCTACCCGGCAGACAGCACGACTGCGCTGGTGGGAGCTAAACGTATCTCAGTACGATTGGCATGGCGGGACTGAGGCCGCGGGGGCGGGAGATGGACAGCCCGTTGAGCTATGTCTACGTCGACGAGCGCTGCAACGCCTGCGGATCGACCTATCCGCTCAGCCTGCATGAGCTTTACTTGAAGCAGTGCTCAATGCAGTAAGCAAACCGGAAACCCGGAGAGGAGCACCCGATGGCCGAGCACGTTCCTGAAGACATCCGCGAGCACGGGCCGCTGCAGTCCGAGCTGCGGCTGGTGCAGATCGCCGACGAGGTGCAATCGCTGAAACAGGAAGCTGCCTGGCAGCGCGGCGATCGCGCGGCGCGCACGCTGGTCAAAGAAGGAAAGTTGCGGGTCGTGCTCACGGCCATGCGGGCGCGCACCAGCCTGCAGGAGCACCGCACCGAAGGGGCAACGACGATCCAGTGCATCGACGGACGGCTGCGTGTGCTGGCGCTGGAACGCTCGATCGAGCTGCTGCCGGGCGCGTTGATCGCACTGGACGCCGGCCTGCCGCACCGTATTGAGGCGACGGCGGAGTGCGCGTTTCTGCTCACGATCGCGCGGTGAGGGCGGCGGCCGACATCGCCCTCACTGCGCCGGCTGCAGCAGCTCGGCCAGCGAACGGATGATGCGATCGGGCCGCACGGTTGCCCCCGCGGGCAGCCCTTCCCCGGCACGATCGAGCCAGATGCCGCGCAGTCCCAGCCGCTGCGGCACCGCCACCTCCCACTCCAGGTTGTCGCCGACCATCCAGGCCGTGGCCGGCGCGGCGTCGAGCGCCCGCAGCGCGGCGCGGTAGACCCGCTCATCCGGCTTGCCCCAGGGGTTTTCGCCCTCGATCAGCACGACCTCGAAGTGCCGCGCCAGGTCGAAGCGCTCGATCTTCGCCCGTTGCGGCGGCCCGGCGCCGTTGGTGAGCAACGCCAGGCGCACGCCGCATGTGCGCAGCGCCGCCAACGCCTCGATCGCGCCGGGCAGCGGGCAGATCGCCGCCTCACGCCGAGTATGCACGATCCGGGCCAGCTCGCCGGCGAGCGCATCGCAGTCGACGCCGCCGGCGTCCAGCGAGGCGATCGCCTGCCGCAGGATCAGCCGCCGCGAGGCGAGCAGATCGAGCCGGCCTTCGCGGTGCCGCGCCGCGTCTGACCAGTACCAGCGCCGGGCGCGCTCGACCGCCTCGCGCAGCGCCGCGGCGTCCAGGCCGGGCTGCCGCGCGCACGCTTCCGTGCAGGCAGCGGCCCACGCCGCCTCCGTGCCGCCGCTGTCGTCGAGGATCGTGTCGTCCAGGTCGAGCAACATCGCGGCGGGCAGAGCGCCGGTTGTGGGCGGGTGCATGCCTGATCGATACCCGATCGGCCGCGGAGGTGCAAAGCACCAGGTGCACCGCCCATATACTGAGAGCGAACAGCGCGGAGCAAACACCATGACCGACGACGAACTGATCGCCAAATGGATCGAGCCGAACCCGCATAAACCATGGGCGGAGGAGGCGGTCGTGCGCGATACCCTGATCCCGGTATGGTCGCTCGTCGGCTACCGCGATGCCTATGAGGGCGATTTGCAACGGGTCGCCTTAGGCTTCCGCCTGCCTATTGAGGCTGTGGAGGCAGCGATGGCGTACTACGCGGCGCACAAGTGCATTATTGATAACCGCATCGCCGCAAACGCGGTTTAGCCAGGCGTGTTCAATTTCCTTATCGACCACAACATTAATCAGGATCTGGCCGATCTTCTCAGAGCAAAAGGACACTCGGTCGAGACGGCGCTCGGACGGGGCCTGGCGCGCGTTGGCGACGAGGCGCTCCTGCTGCACGCGGCCACCCACGGAGAGATCCTGGTCACGCACAATATCAAGGACTTCGAGCTGCTGCACGACGCCTGGCGGCGCTGGACGGCCGCGTGGGGTCTGGACCAGCCCACGCCGGCATCCTGATCCTGCCTCAGCCTCGGCCTGCGGACGCTTCAGCCATGCTGCTGGAAGCGTTCCTCGGTCTCGGCCTGCCGCTGACGAACGAGCTGTACCGCTGGCGCATGGCGGCGGGCTGGCAGCGGCGGCCGTAGCGCCGCGCGGCTCAGCCCGGCTTCTGCGCCACGATGATGAAGCGGCTCTCGGTCAGCACCAGGCCGTCTTCGGTGAGACAGGCCCGCTCCAGCGCCAGCAGCGGGTCGAGATCGCGGTTGAGCGCGAAGTCCGGGATCTCCCACGGCATCACCGAGAGCAGATAGACCAGCTCGCTCAGCGAAGGATAGGCGACGCGGTACTCGTGCTCACGGTCGAGCACGATCGCCAGGCCGGCCGCCACGAAACCGGCGGCGTACTCGTGGTGCAGACCGTCGAAGCGCTGTTTGCGCGGGAAGAAGCGCTGCAGCTCCCGCCAGTTCCGCCCGCCCACCTGCTGGGTGACGATGTGCCCGCCGCTGTGCAGCACCCGCGCGATTTCAGCGCAATCCAGATATTCGTGCCGGTTGAGCACCAGGTCGAAGGCGCCGTCGCGGAACGGCAGGCGCAGGCTGTGCGCGGCCAGCACGGAGACGCCGAGCGGCGCCAGCCGTCGGGCGGCGACCGGCGCGTTGGGCGGCCACTCCTCCGTGGCGAGCACACACGCGGGCAAGTCGGGCCGCAGCGAGGAAAGCACTTCGCCGCCGCCGGTGCCCATGTCCAGCGCGGCGTGCCCGCCGGCGGCATACTGCCGAACCAGCGCCTCGTAGCTCCACGGCGGACCGGGGTCCAGCAGACGAGCGCGCACGGCGCTCAGATCCCAGCCGGAGAAGGCGCCGGCGCGCGCGGCCGATCGCTCCAGCCGCTGGCGGGCCGCTTCATGCCGCTCGTGCATCCGCGTATGCCCTACCCGCCGGCGGCCGGCCGCACTTCGCCCAGCGCCTGCCGGTACAGATCCAGGATCGCGGCTTCGAAGCAGACGAAGCGCACCTCCGCGACGGCAGGGGCCGAGGCCAGCGCCTCGCGCGTGGCAGCCACGGCGATCGGCGCGGCCCGCGCGGCAGGGAAGCCGTAGATGCCCGTGCTGATCGCCGGGAAGGCGAGACTGCGCAGACCGTGCTGCTGTGCGAGGGCGATAGAGGCGCGGTAGCAGCTCGCCAGCGTGGCGTCTTCGTCGAAGCGCCCGCCTTCCCAGATCGGCCCGACCGTGTGGATGACGTGCGGCGCGGGCAGCCGGTAGCCGCCGGTGAGCACCGCCTCACCCGGGTCGCAGCGGCCGATTCCACGGCACTCTTCCCAGAGGCCGGGGCCGGCGGCACGGTGGATCGCGCCGCAGACGCCGCCGCCCGGCAGCAACGCCTCGTTCGCCGCGTTGACGATGGCATCGACGCGCTCGCGCGTGATATCGCCCTGCACCGCCGTCAGCGTTGCCGTCATCGCCGCCTCTCCACGCTGCTGCCCTCTTTGTCCATGGTACGCGCGTACGCGCGTATGCGTCGATGCGTCATGCTCGGGCGGAGGGAGCGTGATCGTGATGCTGGCCCGTCGTGTTCACAACTGCCCGGCGCTCAGCGGGCGACGTAACCGCCGTCCACCACCATCGCCGCGCCGGTGACGAAGGTGGACTCGTCCGAGGCGAGGAACAGCGCCATGCGGGCGATGTCTTCCGCCTCGCCCACGCGCGGCATCGGCTGCATGCGCTTCAACCGCTCCAGCGACTCGGCCGTGCCGCCGGTGATCCGCTCCACCATCGCCGTGTTGATCACGCCGGGGCAGATGCAGTTGACACGCACGTTGTAGCGGGCGTATTCGAGCGCCGCCGTGCGCGTGAGGTTGACGACGCCGGCCTTCGAGGCGCTGTAGGCCGCGGCGCCGTGCCAGCCGACCAACCCCGCCACCGAGGCGGTGCTGATGATGCTGCCCGCGTTCTGCTGCGCCATCACCGGCAGCGCGTATTTCATCCCCAGAAAGACGCCGGTCAGGTTCACCGCCAGCACGCGCTGCCACTCTTCGAGGCTCTGCTCGGCGAGGCGCGCGGACGGCCCTTCGATGCCCGCGTTGTTGAAGAGAATGTCGAGCCGGCCGTGCGCCGCAAGGACGCGCCCGATCAGCGCCTGCACCGCGCGCTCCTCGCTGACGTCCGTCTGCTGAACGATCGCGTCGCCGCCGCCGGCAGAGCGGATGCCGGCCGCGGTCTCTTCGCCGGCTGCGACGTTGACGTCGGCGAGCACCAGCTTCGCCCCTTCCGCGGCGAACAGCCGCGCCGTCGCCCGGCCCATGCCCGAGCCGGCGCCGGTGATGATCGCCGTTTTGCCGTCCAGTCTGCCCATGCGCGGTACTCCTGCCTGCTGCTGGCGGCAGCGTAGCACGGGAGGGAAGAGGGAACAGGGAATAGAGGGCGTTGGGCGGAGAGCGTACGGGTAACGCGACGGGTGACAGCCCTCGCCGCCCCCTGTACCTTGTATCCTGTATCCTGTTCCCTTATTCCCTAACCGGGGGTTGGTTATGGCGTTGGGAGGCTCGTCCGGGGCGCCGCCGCTGCCGCCGGGCGCCGGGGCGGTACAGACGACGGCATCGGGATTGCAGTACCACGAGATCGCCGAAGGCAGCGGCGCTGAGCCGCAGCAGTACCAGAAGGTGAGCGTGCACTACACGGGCTGGCTGGAGGATGGCAAGAAGTTCGACAGCTCGCACGACCGGCGCGAGCCGTTCTCGTTCACACTCGGCGTGAGGCAGGTGATCGCCGGCTGGGACGAGGGCGTGGCGACGATGCGCGTGGGCGGCAAGCGCCGCCTGCTGATTCCACCCGAGCTTGGCTACGGCGTCCGCGGCGCCGGCGGGGTGATTCCGCCGAACGCGCGCCTGATCTTCGACGTGGAGCTGCTCGGCGCGAAGTAGCCGCACGGGCTACGCGGCGAGCGGCAGACGCAGGGTGCGCAGGAACGCCAGCGCAAAGGCGGCGAATGCCGCCAGGGCGATCAGGCCGCCCGAGAGCAGGCCGCCGGCGCCGGCGGCCTGGCCGAACAGCAGTTGCATGCTGCTCATGCCCAGCAGCCCCGTTGCGGCCAGGCCGAACAGTGCCGCGCCGATCGTCGCGCTGAAGCTGTCGGACAGCAGTCCGCTGCGGCGCCGCATGGCCGTCCGCTGAAGCAGCCACCAGCCGCCCAGCGTCAGCAGGCCCAGCACGCCAGCGGCAAGCCGGTACCGCACGACTTCATCGAAGTGGTGCGCCGTGGCGGCCGCCTCGCAGCTCCCAGCCCGTGGATAGTATTCGAGGAAGTCGGCGCAGCGGGCGGGGACGTAGGTGACGCCGTTGCTGTCGCCGGCGACGAAGCTCTTGCCGAAGGCCGCGCCGAAGGCGCCGGCCACGAGGCCGCTGGCGCCGATCGCGCTCATGCCGATGCCGAAGAGGAGACCGAGCGCCAGGGCCAGCTCGGCGCCCAGCCGCGGCAGCGAGGCATCGCCCGCCTCGGCAGCGAAGCGGCGGGCGACGGTGCGTGGCGAGCCGAAGCGGTCGATCGCGCGCTGCTCGGCCTCGCGCCAGGACCGGCCCTCACCGCCGAGTTGCCGTGCCGTTTCGCGCAGATGATCTTCGGCTTCGAGCAGGATGCGGCGGGTGCGGCGGCCGTCCCCGCGCAGCTCCGACGCCAGGCGGTCGAGATACGCGTCGATCGGGCCCAGCTCGGGCGTCATGCCGTCCCTCCCAGCACCGCCTCCACGCCGCGGGCGAAGGCGCCCCAGGTCTGGCGGCGTTCCTGCAGCGCCTCCGCGCCCAGCGCCGTGATCGCGTAGACGCGGCGGCTGCGGTTCGCCCCCGGCGCCCAGCCGCTGCTCAGCAGCCCGGCGCGCTCCAGCCGGTGCAGCGCCGGGTAGACGGTGCCCTCGGGTAGGTCGAAGGCGCCCGCGCTGTGCTCACGCAAGGCGGCGATGATCGCGTAACCGTGCGCCGGGCGCTCGGATACGATCGTCAGCAGCAGCAAATCGAGGTGGCCCTTGAGCAGTTCGGCCCTCATACTTTGCAATGCTAGGTATAAACACCGGCCACGTCAACCAGCGCGCGAAGCAGCTGGGGCGCCTGCAGCGCTGCTGGTGGTAGGCTGCCCGGCGCCGTGCTGCGCCTGCCGATGGTCTGCGGCCCCGGCGACGATCAGCACCGCCTGCACCTCTTCCCCAGGCGAATGGACGACGGCCGGCGGGTGATTCCGCTGCCGGAGCGCGTGGCGCGCTGGCGCTGGTCGCGGGGGTACGTCGAGAACGCGGCGGATGCTGTCGTGCTCGCGCTCCGCGACGAACGCGCCGCCGGCCGCACCTTCACTATGGCCGAGCCGCAGGCACTGAGCATGGCCGAATGGGTACGCGCGATCGGCGTGCCTGCCGGCTGGGATGGAGAAGTCGCCGTTGTGCCGGATGGCACGGCGCTCTACGGCGGCACCCTTGCCGGCCTCGACTTTCGGCACGAGTGGATCGTCGATTCGGGCCGCCTTCGCCGCGAGCTGGGCTGCACCGAGGCGCTCCCACGCCCGGAGTCGCTGTGCCGGACCGTTGCCTGGGAGCGAGCGCACCCACCGGCCGCCCCACACGAAGCGCTCTTCGAGTACGCCGCCGAGGATGCCGCGCTTCGCGCAGCCGGGTGGCGCCCGTAGCGCCCGTGTATGCCGCAGCCGGTGCGCCGCAGCTTCTCCAAGCTGCGCAGCGTGCGCGGCGGGTCTATGCGGCTGCCGGGAACGGTCACCGATCTTGCCGGCCTCTGTCTTGACATATGTATAGACTACCTGAAAACTGAGATCAGAAACTCGCAGGCAGGTGAAAGCCGTGGCGATCTCTGCGCGAGCGACAATCCATCTTAGCGCGGTGCGGCAGTCGCTCGGAATCTCGCGCGAAGCGATGGCGCGTCTGCTCGACGTCAGCGCCAAGTCGATCGAGCGTTGGGAGGAGCGCGACGCGCTGCCGGCCAGTGTGCTGCTGCGTCAGCGCCTGGCGGAGGTGCAGGAGATCGCCACGCTGGCGCACATGGTCTTCGAAGCCGACGCGATCCGCGGCTTCTTTGCGACGCCGCTGCCGGCCCTGGCGGGCCACACTCCGTTGCAGGCCATCGCCAATGGAGACGGAAGCCGCGTGCTCAGTATGCTTGCCGCCGCTTACGAGGGAGCGGCGGTGTAGGTGGCGCTTGACGATCAGCTGCATCGCTGGCACGGCGCCGCCTACCGCCATATCCCCCACGGCTCCGGCTTCGATGTCCTGGACTTCCGTTTCGCCGGCCGCAGCGCAGACAACCGCTGGAACGCCGCCGGCGAACCGACGCTGTCCCTGGCCGGTGACCTCGCCACGGCGATCGCCGAGTTCGCCCGTCACTTCCAGGTGTTGCAGTCACCGCAGCTTGGTCCCTTCGCCGTGGAACGGCAGGTTTACCGCCTCGAACTGCGCCTCGAACTGCTCGATCTGCGTGAGCCGGCCGTGCTGGAAGCGCTCTCGCTGGCCGGAGCGCCGCAGCGCTTCCTCGACCGTGCTGTGGCGCGAGCGACGGCGCGGTTCGTTCGCCGTACGACGGCCGCGCAGGCGATCATTGTGCCGTCAATGGTCTTCCTCGATCAGCCCGATCGCTGGATTCTGGTCGTATTTCTCGAGTGCTTGCCCGCCGATCCGCGGCGCTTCATCAGTTCAGCCGTAGCAGACACGGCCTTCCGGCTCACAGCGGCTGACCTTGAACCGCCGCGGTGACACGAATAGCCCGCCGGCCAGCCTCAGCCGACGCGCCGCAGCTTGGAGAAGCTGCGCAGCTCGCGCGGCGGATCCATGTGACTGCCGCGGATCGTGTAGCTGACCTCGCCCACGTAGATGTCGCCGTGCGAGTCGACGGCGATACCGTGCGGCGCGATGAACTGCCCCGGCGCCTCGCCTTCGTGCGCATCGCCGAGACGGCCGAGCAACTCACCCTTGGGGCTGAGGATGCTGACGCGGTGGCCGAGGCCGGGCGCATCGTCCGGACCGCTCATGCCGTTCAGCTCGCCGATGTAGATGTTGCCGTCCGGGCCGATCGTCATGCCGTCCGGGCGGTGGATGTTGTTCCACATCGTGAGGAAGGCGCCGTTGGCGTCGAAGATCTGCACGCGGTGCGCCTCGCGGTCGGCGATCAGGACGCGGTCGTCGTCGTCGACGGCGATGTTGTGCGGCCAGATGAACTGGCCGGCGTCGATGCCGGTGCCGCCCCAGGTGCTGACGTACTCGCCGGACTCCGTGTATTTGTGCACGTGCGAGTTGCCGTAGCCGTCGCTGATGAAGATGTGGCCGGTCTTGCGCGACTGCGCCGCGTGCGTGGGCCGGTTGAAGGGCTTGCCGCTCCACTTCGGCGCCGGCTCGCCGCGCCTGCCGATCGTGAGCAACAGCTCGTCTTTCGGTGAAAACTTCGTGATCACATGCGTGCCGTCGTCGGCGCAGTAGACCGTGTCGTCGGGCGCGATCCAGAGGCCGTGCGTGCGCTCGCTGAACAGCCCCTGGCCAAAGCTGCGCAGGAAACGGCCGCCCCGATCGAAGACCAGCACCGGATACGCTGCATTGCGCGTCATCACATACACGTGGTCCTGGGAGTTGACGGCCACCGCAGGGCATTCGCGTGGCGTCATCCCCGCCGGCATCTGCTCCCAGGCCGGCAGCGCCTCGTAGCTGAAGTTGCCGCTGCCCACGATCACACCCGCGCTCGTCATTGTCGCCCTCCCGCGCTGTTCTGCCGTTGCTCCGCGCGGCCATTATGCCAGCGCCGCTCGATCGTTGCACCGCCGTTCCACCACGATGCAGCAGACGACGTGGGCGCGAGGGATGGATGCGCTATCTGCTGGACGAGCACCTCTCTGCCGCGAGCGCGAGGATCTGCCGCCTGCGCTTTCAACTCGATGCCGTCTGCGTCGAGGAACTGGGGCGCAAGGGCCGCACGGACGAGGAACAGCTCGACTACGCCGCGGCAGAGGGGCGGGTGATCGTCACGCGCGATCGGGAGGACTTCACCGAGTTGACCTTCGCCTTCGCGGAGGACGCTCGCCCTCACGCCGGGGTGCTGCTCGTCCCAGAATCCATAGGCCAAGGCGATCACTTTGGCATCGCCGCATCGATCGCGCGTTACGAGCGGGAGCATCCGGACGGCATGCCGGCGTACATGGTCGATTACGTCCGCGGCGGGCGCGGCTGACCGGGCAATCGCGGGAAATGTGCTCGCACCCATTCGGGCGTGATCGCGTCCTGACGGGCGAGGTGGGCGTCGATCTCGTCGGGGAAGGCCGCGTAGTAGTCGAGCGCCGCTTGCCGCTGCGCGGGCGTGAGCCAATCGTAGCCCAGGGCCACCCGCTCGGCGAGCGAGAGGCCTGGCTCGGTGATCGTGCGGGCGCCGTCGATGATCTCCCAGACGCCGATGCCCGTGCCCGCGACCTTGGCGCAGCGGCCCGACGGCTCGGTGGCGAAGTACACTCCGGGCACGCGCCGCATTTTCTCCGCTTCGCTTACCGTCTCGGTCGCCATTGCCGCAAGCTCCCTGGGTAGCCGCATCGCCCCCACATTCAGTATAGGCGCGGCAAGGCGTTGGCCAGCGCACCCATCCGGCTGCGGCGCTCAGACGTCGGAGAGAGCATAGGCGACAGCTTGTTCCAGCGACATGGCGCGGCCCTCAGCCCAGGCAGCGTCGAAGGCAGCATTCCCTATGCCCTCTCGGATCGCCTTGGTCGCTTCGCTATAGCTCTGAATGCCGGAGCGGGGCGGCACCGGGATGCCGGTCGCTTCCCACCGTCCGACCGCTGCACCCAACAGGCGCGCCGCGGGCCCGGTGCGCCCGCAAGGCGGGCCGCACGGCCACGCCGTCATGCTGTTCGAAAATCTCGGTGAGCAGCGCATCGTGGCGGGCCATGGCCCGGCGCATGGCGACGGGGTGCTCCTCCCACGGCCGGGAGGAACCCTCCACGTCCGTGAAGAGAAACGTGATCGTGCCCGTGGGCAGGGGCCGGGCCGTCCACGCGCTGGCGCCGAACGATTCGGCCCATTCTAGCAAGGGCACGATCGCCGCGCTCACGCCGAGATCAACGTGGGCGCTGCGTGCATTGGCGAACGGGTCCGGGCCGGTCCGAGGCGGCGGTCATGCCCAGATCTCGGCCAGGTTCAGAGTGAAGCCGGGGATGACGTCTTCGCCGGAGAGGACGCCGCTCTCGGCGACGCGCATGACCGGCCGGTTCGGCGCGTAGATGAAGGCCACCCGAGCCTCCGGGTCGATCACCCAGACAAGGCGCACGCCTGAGCGCAGGTAGTCTTCGACCTTCTCGGCCATCTCGGTGAAACGGTTGCTGGGCGAGAGCACCTCGACCGCTAGGTCCGGCGCACCGGGCCAGATGCCTCGCTCCGGCGCCTCGCGCTCGATCCGCTCTGCCCGAACAAAAGCGCAATCGGGAATGCGCACGGTATCCGGATCGTGCTCCAGGACGAAGCCGCCGTCGGCTCCGAAGCAAAATCCCAGCTTGTGTAGCTTAACGAAGGAGCCGATCTCAATTGCAGCGTTCATTGCCACGACCGAGGATCGCCAGTTGGGTGGGGGCATCGGCACCAGCTTTCCGCACACGAGCTCGTATTCGTGCTCGCCGTCATCCGGCAGCGCCAGCAGATCGTCGACGGTCAGGAGCCGTTGAGCCGGGGCGTTCGCCATCGCACACCTGCGCTTTCGCTCTCAGTGTACGGCAGGCTCGTTCTCGTCGGACGAACCCTGCTCAGGCGAACACGGCGTCCACCAGCGTGATGCGGACGGCCTCCGGCGTGAGGTTCAGCGGCAGGCCGCCGGCGCGGCGATCTTCCTCCAGCAGTTCCGGCGGCTTAGGCGCGTCGTATTCGATCGTCGCCGGCTCGGCGGAGAGCAGTTGCCCGCGCAGGGCGGCGGCGTTGCCGGCCACGAAGACGGCGTGCAGGTTCTCGGCGGAGAGATGGCGGCGCACGGCGGTGTTCACCTGCGCGGCCGAGAGGGCGTGAAGCTGTCCGCGCATCCAGCCCGTGAACGCGGGCAGGCCGTGCCAGCGCTGGTCCAGCGCGTAGCCGAGTTGCTGGCTCTGCGTGCGCGTCATCAGGAAGACGTTCTTCATCAGGTAGTCGCGCGTGGCGGCGAACTCGTCTTCGGAGAGGCCGTTCTCGATCAGGCGGCGCAGCTCGTACAGCGCCAGCTTGAACGCGAAGACGGCGTGCTGTGGCTCGACCGGCCGGATCCAGATCTCGAAGAGCTGGGCGCGGCGGGCGACGTTCGGCTCGGGGAAGAGCCGGTACATGCCGCCGGGAAAGGCCTCGACGTAGGCGTAGTCGCCGTAGTTGAGGCCGCGGGCCTCGCGCAGCCGCTGGTAGAGCCGGCCGAGCGAGGCGCGGTGCTCGCCCAGCCAGGCGCGCGCCAGCCACAGCGCGGCGAAGTCGGGGTGCGCCCGCGTGACCGCGATCGGGTGGCCGAAGGAGATCGCGGTGGCGCGCGTGTCCTTGTCGATGATCTCGACCTGGAGGCCCCGGGGCCTCACCCCCCGGCCCCCTCTCCAGATGACTGGAGAGGGGGAGGCCGAGGTAGAGGATTGGATTGTGCCAGACGGCAATGTTTTCAGGTCGGCGCGGAGGCGGGTGATGAACGGGTCTGGGGCGTCGCCGGCGAGGGCGGCGGTGAGCTTGGCCCGCGTGTAGTGCGCGGCGATGAAGGCGCGCGCGTCCTCGATCGTGATCGCGTCGATGCCGGAGACGCTGCCCAGCGCGGGGTGGGCGTACGGCGTGCCGGCGAAGCAGTTGCCCTGCAGCCGTTCTTTGCCCAGCTCCTCGTCGTTGCTGCCGCGCAGGTCCTGGACGAGGGCGTTGCGCTGCGTCTCCTTGACCCGGGCGAAGTCGCTTTCGCGCAGGCCGGGACGCAGCAGTTGCGGCAGGGCGATCTCAAGAAAGCGCTCGGCCGCGTCGCGGTGCACGACGCCGCTGAACACCGTCTGCTCTTTGTCCACCTGCGCCTCGAAGCTGGCCGCCAGCGGGAAGAGGGCGCGCGTGATCTCCTCGTAGCGCAGCTCGCGGCTGCCGCCCTCGGCGATCAGCGCGGCGGCAAGCTCCGCCAGCCCCTCCCTGCCCGGCGGATCGTCCACCGAGCCGGCGGCGAACAGCAGCTTCAGCCGCAGCACCGGCAGCGGCGAGGGCTGCTGAAGCCAGGCGTCGCCTGCCCCTGCATCGCTGGGGATCGGCTGTGCGTTGAACGCCTCCGATGATTGCGCCGCGCTCTGGCCCGCAGGGGAGGGCTCATCTGCGACCTCCCGGAAACCTTCGGTCAGCCCTTCCCGCGTCGGCAAGGGAGACGCGGCCTGCCGCGGCGGAGTTAGCTCTCCGGCGAAGGAGTCCAGCGGCGGCGCCGCGGCCAGCGCCTCCGGCAGCGGCTCATGCGAGAGCGTGGTCTGCACGAGGCGGGCGTCGCGGAAGTAGCGCCGCGCGGCGGCGAGCAGGTCGTCGGGCGTGAGCGCGTCGTAGACGCGGAAGAGGTTATTGAGCGTGTCGTAGCTGCGGCGGAAGCGCACGAAGCGCGCCAGCGTGCCGGCGATCGCCTCCGAGTTGTCGAGCGAGCGGGCGAAGGCGTAGCGGTTGTGCGACTTCGCCTCCTGCAGCCGCGCGGCGGCGACGGGCTCGCGGCGCACGGCGGCGATGGTGTGCAGGATCGCGTCGCGCACCCAGTCCGCGTCTTCCGGCCGTTTCAGCCTTGCCAGCACGCCGGCCAGCTCCGGGTCCTGCGTGCTGGGCAGATTGGGCAGCAGGCGATCGACGATCTGCTCCTCTTCGACCAGCCGGTGGTACAGCTCCGAGGTTTCGCCGAAGTGCAGGTCGAGCAGCGTGTCCAGCGCCGCCCAGTCCGGCTCGCTTTCGGAGAAGGCGGGGCCGTGGAAGGCGACGGTGACCCAGGGCAGCGTCGGCGACGGCCAGGGCACGTGCGCCGCGATCGGGCCGCTCGGCGCCGGCTCCCGTGGAATCGCGGGCGGCGGCGTGTCCTGCGCGGGGCCGTGCCAGGCGCCCCAGTGCCGCTCCACCAGCGCCAGCGTCTCGCGCGGATCCACGTCGCCGGCGACGATCACGCTGGTGTACTCGGGCCGGTACCAGCGGGCGAAGAACGCGCGCGAGTAAGTGAACTGCTCGGGCATCGCCTCGATGTCCTGGAGGAAGCCCATCGTCGTGTGCCGGTAGGTGTGGACGCGGAAGGCGTGCTCGCGCTGGACCTCAAACAGCTTGGTCAGCGGGTTGGAGGCGCTCTTGTTGTACTCACCTAAGATCGCGCGGGCCTCGGTACGAAACGCCGGCTCTGCGTAGTCGAGGTGCATGAAGCGGTCGGCTTCGATCTCCAGCATCGTGGCGAGGTCTTCGCGGGCGCAGGTGACGTGGTAGTTGGTGTAGTCGTCGGTGGTGTAGGCGTTCTGGCGGGCGCCGGCGCGCGTGATCAGCGCTTCATAGGCTTCGGGCGAGAAGCGCGGCGTGCCGCGAAACATCATGTGCTCGAAGAAGTGCGCGAAGCCGGACTTGCCCGGCTCGACCTCGTTGCGCGAGCCGGCCTGCACGGGAATCTGCAGCGAGACCAGGTTGGGGAAGCCGGTGGGCACGACGATCACGCGCAGGCCGTTGGCGAGCGTGGCCTCGGTCGCCGCGAAGGGCAGAATCTCGCCGCTCATGGGCGGGCCGCCGCTGAGACGGGATCGTGCGTACGGATCATCATTTCCCCTCGCTGCCGTGCCGGCTGGGCCTGATTATCCCGTGCGGCGGCAGCGCAAGGCCAGACACTGGCATTCCTGTCTCCGGCGCCGGCCGCGGGCTACTTCTTGCGGCCGGCAAACGGCGTCTGGGCCGGTATCGCGGCGCGCGGGGGTGGGCTACACTAGCATCTGGTTTTGCCTGCCGGCGCCGGCGGGCGCGGGCGGTGAATCCGCTACGATGGCTGCGGTTGCGGCGCGCATGCGCGCCGCTGCCGCATTTTGGGAGCACGGCCGGCCTTGCCGCCGGCCGGGGGAACAACGCCGTGGCCGAAGATCGAGTCGCTCTCACCCGCGATGGGTTGGCGAAACTGCAGGAAGAGCTGGAGTACCTGCGCAACGTGCGCCGGCCGCAGATGGCCGCCTCGTTGGAGCAGGCGCGCGAGAGCAATCTCAGCACCGAAGACGAGCCGGGCTTCGAGTTCGCCAAGGAAGAGCAGGCGCAGGTCGAAAAGCGCATTCTATTGCTTGAAGACACGGTGGCCCGCGCCGAGATCATCGATCCGGCCGCGGCGAAGCGCACCGGCACCGTGCAGCTCGGCAGCACTGTCGTCGTCAAACCGGAGGACGGGCCGGAGCAGACCTACCAGATCGTCGGCTCGATCGAAGAGGTGGACGTGATCCGCGGCAGGATCAGCGACGGCTCGCCCGTGGGCAAGGCGCTGCTGGGCCGCCGCGCCGGCGATCTGGTGGAAGTGGCCGCGCCCAACGGCAACCGGCGGCTCACGATCGTCTCGCTCACCTGACCTTGCCGGGCGCCGCGCGGGCGCGGAGCGGCGGGCTGCTACTTGGCATCGCAAAGTACTTGACACGCGTGGCGCGCCGGCGTAGCGTGCCGCTATGGCGTCCAGACGGCCGATCTCGCCCTGGCCCCCGGAGCCGGCTTCGCTGCACGGCCGCGCAGTCGACAACCTGCGCTTCATCCGCGAGACGATGGAGTCGGCCGGGTCGTTCACCGCCGTCTCCGGCGTTGGCGTCGTGCTGATGGGGCTGACGGCGCTGCTGGCGGCGCCGCTCGCCGCGGCGCAGGCGAGCCGCCACGCCTGGCTGGCGGTCTGGATCGGTGAGGCGCTGCTGGCCCTGGCGATCGCGGCGGTCTGCATCGGGCGGCGGGCGCACCTGGCGCAGGTTTCCGTGGTGCGCGGCCCGGCGCGGCGCTGCCTGATCAACTTCGCGCCGCCCTTTCTTGCCAGCATCGTGCTGACACTGGTGCTCGATCACAACGGGCTGTTCGCCGCGATTCCCGGCACGTGGCTCTTGCTCTACGGCGCCGGCGTCATCACCGGCGGCGCCTTCTCGATCAAGATCCTGCCGCTGATGGGCGCCTGCTTCATGGCGCTGGGCGCCGTGGCGCTGGCGGCGCCGGCCGCCTGGGGCGACGCCTTCATGGCGGCCGGTTTCGGCGGACTGCACGTCGCCTTCGGCCTGGCGATCGCGAGGAGGCACGGTGGCTAAGGAACGCGCCCTCAGGCGTGATGACGACGATTCGAGCTTTGCGGCCCTGGCAGGCGGCGCCCAGGCCGCCGACCTCGATCGGCTTGTGCACGATCGCATGCGGCTGGGCATCCTCAGCGCCCTCGCCGTGAACGAGACGCTGAGCTTCACCGATCTGCGGCGCCTGCTGCGCGCCACGGACGGCAACCTCTCCGTGCACGCGCGCCGGCTGGAAGAGGCGGACTACATCGCCTGCACGAAGTCGTTCGACGGCCGCGTGCCGAAGACGGAGTTCCGGCTGGCCCCCGCCGGGCGCCGCGCCCTGGAGCGGTATCTGGATCACATGGAGGCGCTGATTCGTGCAGCACGAGGACAGCAGAACCCGGCGTGACCTCTTTTTTTGCCCGCTGACTTTGCGGTACGAAGTCCTTTGCCCGCTTGGCCCCGGCTGGGGTTGCCCGCACGCGACCGAGGCAGGCGCGGCGCGCCCGGCAGAGGCCGCGGCAGGCAGGGTACCGCCCTCCGCGCTGTTCGGCGCTTCGCGCGCCGCCCGCGAGGCGCTGCAGGTGGCCGGTGCGGCCTGGCGCTGAGCGTGCGCGTCAGCGCGGATAGAACTCCTGCGGCGTGATGCGCAGGATCACGCGGCCGTCGCGGTGAATCTCCTCGCGCGCCTGCTCCCGCTCGGCGCCCTCCAGCTTCTTGCGGCGGAACATCTCGAACAGGCGCAGCGTCATCGCCTCGTCTTCGTAGACCTCGGCCTGGCCGTAGACGGTGAGGTATTCGCCCCGGTTTTCCAAATTGATGATGCAGACGGTGACGCGCGGGTCGGCCTTCGCCGTGCGGCCGCCGCCGCGTGTGCGCGTGGTGGAGATAATGATCTTGCCGTCTTCGTAGAGATAGGCCATCGGCGAGAGCCGGGCGCGGCCGTCCTTGCGCAGCGTGCCCAGCACACAGAAGCGGTGTTGCGCGAGGAACGCTTCGCGCCCGGCGGCGTCTGGCATAGCCGGCTCCTTCGTGGCTGACGCGGTTGACATCGAGGCTTCCCGCCCCGCCGCATCGTGGATCGCCGCAGCCAGGGCTGGCAAGCCGGCGCACCGCAGAAAACCCCTCTCCCAGGATTGGGAGCAGTGCATCCAGATTCACGGCCCGCACGATCTCGGCGGCGCACCGCAGAAAACCCCTCGCCCAGGATTGGGAGAGGGGCAGGGGTGAGGGCCGAACGCCCGCCTACTGCAACTGCTTGCGCGTCAGCCGCCAGCAGGCGAAGGCGACGAGCAGCGGTGTCAGCAGCAGCCAGACCACCAGCGCCTCAAAGCTGCGGACCGCCGTTCCCCGCGCCAGCGGCGCCGCCACGGCCGGCCCCATCCAGACCGGGGCGCCGAAGATCGTCCAGGCGATCAGCCGGACCGACTGGGCGCCCGCCGCGACCAGGGGAAGAAAGCCGAGGCCGATCACGATGCCCGCCACCGGCGCCTGCGAGCGGAACAGCGTGCTCAGCGCCAGGATGATGCCGATCACGACCGCCGCATGGAACGAGGCGATGCCCAGCGCCCCGAAGGCGCCGCCCCAGTGCTCGATGCCGTTGCTGAACAGCAGGTTCGTCAGCCCGATGAAGACCAGGCCGGGCACAACGACCGCGGCGAGGATCGCGACCAGCGCGTTGGCGGTGTACTTCGCCAGGCCGTAGCCGGCGCGTGAGACCGGTTTGGTGAACAGCCATTGCGCCGTGCCCGTCTCCTCTTCCCGCACCAGCATGCCCATCGTCAGCGCGATCATCAGGTAGTTGCCCAGCGTAACGGAGAGCGCGATCCACGCCTCCATCATGTTGTCGTAGGTGCCGTGCGCGAGGACGAAACGGCCGTGGCTCAGGCCGCCCTCGTGCAGGAAGACGCCCACCGGCACGACGCCCAGCAGCAGCGTGGTCAGCAGGCTGGCGACGAGAAAGCGCCGTGTGCGAAACCACTCCAGCACTTCCTTGCGGAAGATGTTTTGTGCGCCCGCCAGGAACGCGGTCTTCTCCGGCCGTCCGGCCGGGGAGCGGTGCAGGACTGCTGCCGGTGTGTCTGAGGAGACCATGTCCGTCGTCCTTTCGTTGTGACGGTGTTCGTTTCGTAAGGAGACAGGAACGAGCAACCGGAAGCGAGAGGCGAACGCCGCTCCTCCCAATTTCCTGGCTCCTCGTGCCTATTTCCTCGTAATGTCGCCGCTGTCGCCGTCGGTCAGGTCGAGGAAGACCTCTTCCAGCGAGCGCTGCTCCGGCCGGCAGCCGACGAAGAGCAGGCCGCTGCGCACAACGATCGGGGGCACCGCGCGGCGGGCGGCGGCCAGGTCGCGCACCTCCAGGCGCAGGCGCTGCAACGCCGTGTCGCCCGTCTGCTCCCACTCCACGCTCTGGATCGAGCGCTCGCGCCGCAGCACCGCGATCAGGTCGACCGGATCGCCCTCGACTTCGACCAGCAGCGTCGTGCGGCTGCCGGCGAGCAGCTCGCGCAGGGTGCCCTGCATCACCGTGCGGCCGCGGGCCGTGATCGCCACCGCGTCGGCCACGCGCTCCACGTCCTGCAAGATGTGCGTGGAGTAGAAGACGGTGATCGTGCCGCGCAGCCGCTCCATGATCTGGATCACCTCCAGCCGCCCGGCCGGGTCGAGCGAGGAGCAGGGCTCGTCGAGCAGCAGCACCTCCGGCTGGCCCATCAGCGCCTGGGCGATGCCGAGCCGCTGGCGCATGCCGCCGGAGTAGGTGCCCATCGTGCGGCTTGCCGCGCCGGAGAGATCGACCAGCGCCAGCAGCTCGTCCGCCTGGCGGTCGAGCTCGGCCGCGGTCAGGTCGAAGAAGCGGCCGGTGAACTGCAGCACCTCACGCCCGGTCATCCAGGTGTAGAAGCGCGGGTCCTGGCGCAGGAAGCCGATCCGCCGCCGCACGGCCATGCCGTCGGCCACCACGTCGTGCCCGCAGATGCGCGCCTCGCCGCCGTCGGGGTGCGAGAGGCCGGCCAAAATGCTGAGCGCCGTCGTCTTGCCGGCGCCGTTGGGGCCGAGGAAGCCGAACACGGCGCCGGCCGGCACCTCAAGGTCCAATCCGTTCAGCGCCGTGACCGCGCCGTAGCGCTTGGTCAGGCCGCGTACGCTGATCGCCGTGGGGCGGGTTTCCGCCGGCCCGCTCGGCGCCACGACGGCGCCGACAACTCGCTCGATCGATTCGCGTGTCATCGGAAGTCCTCTGAGCGCAGTGGGCTCAATCTCAGGCTAGGCAGTGACGCTCAACGCGGCCTGTGGGAAAAGCTCAACAAGCGGTCAACAGCCGCTCAGCAGTCGCTGCGTTTTCGCACTCGCGCACAATCGCCGCGCGATAATGAACGCGAGGCCGGCGCGGGAGCAGGGTGATCGGCCGGAGCAGGACGGCAGTATGGCACAGACGACGGTGATGGTGGTGGACGACGAGCCGGCGATCACGGAGCTGCTGCGCGATTTCTTCGAAGCCGACGGCTTCCGCGTGCTCTCGGCGCAGAACGGGCAAGACGCGCTCGACCTGCTGGACCGCGACGCGGTGGACTGCCTGCTGCTCGACGTGATGATGCCCGGCCGCTCCGGCTTCGACGTCTGCCGGCAGATCCGCGAGCGCTCCGACGTGCCGGTGCTCTTTCTCTCCGCCCGCGACCAGGACGTGGACAAGATCCGCGGCCTCGGTCTGGGCGACGACTACATCGTCAAGTCGGCGACGCCCGGTGAAGTGGTGGCACGGGTGAAGACGGTGCTGCGGAGGGCACGGCGCGGCCTGCGGCCGGCGGCTGGCGCGACGCTCGATTTTGGCCCGCTGCAGATCGACCTGCGTGCCCACGAGGTGCGGGTCGGCGGGCAGCCCGTGCCGTTCACGGCGCGCGAGTTTGCGGTCCTTTGCCTGCTGGCCGAGCACCCGCGCCAGGTCTTCACCCGCGACCAGATCTTCGAGCACTGCTGGGGCGAGGAGTACGGCGACCGCCACACCGTCACCGTCCACATCGGCCGCATCCGCGAGAAGATCGAGCCCGATCCGAACCGGCCGCGCTATATCGTCACCGTCTGGGGCGTCGGCTACCGTTTTGAGCGGCCGCCGGCGGCGCCAGGCGGTGGGGAGCGGGAGCGATGAGCGCCGCGTTGGTCACCGGCATCTTCATCGGCGTGCTGCTGGCGCTCGCCACGCTGCTGGTGGCGGTCGTGCGCTTCCTGCGGTCGGGGCCGAAGCAGCGCACGCTGCCGGTGCGCGGCTGGCTCGGCCTCGGCCTGCTTGCGATCCTGCTCAGCCCCGTGCTTGCCACCGTCGGCTCCGCGGCGGTGGTGCACGTGCTGGCCCAGCGCGAGCTGACCGATTCGCAGGCGTTCGAGCGCGTGCGCCCGCTGGTGGAGCGCGGCGTGGCCCGCTGGACGGACCCGGCCTGGCAGGCCGAGCTGCAGCGGCGAGCGGCTACGGTAGGGGTCGACGTCGAGCTGACGGATGCGGCGGGCAACAGCGTCTACCGCAGCAGCGGCGACCCGCTCGCGCCCGCCGGCGGCGCGGACGGCCGCTCGATCACGCGGGCGGTGCTGACCTTCACCGTCGCCGCGCCGGGCGGCGGCCGCAACCTGGTGCGGCTCTATTCGTATCCGCTGCCGGCGCTGAAGGGCGAGACGGCCCTCGCCAGCACACTACGCAGCGAGCTCTCGCCGCTGATCATTCTCGGGGCGCTCGCCCTGGCGTTGCTGCTCGTGGCGCAGGCGATCCGGCCGGCGATGCTGACGCCGCTGCACGCGCTCAGCCAGGCGTCGCGCGAGATCGCCGCGGGCAACCTCGACGTCTCCGTGCCGCGATCGCACGTGCGCGAGGTGAACGAGGCAGCGATAGCGTTTACGGCGATGGGCGCGGCCCTGCGCGGCTCGCTCGTGCGGCAGGCGGAGCTGGAGCAGGAGCGGCGGCTGTTCATCACCGCCGTGGCGCACGACCTGCGCACGCCGCTCTTCGCCCTGCGCGGCTACCTCGAAGGACTGGAGCAGGGGATCGCGTCGACGCCGGAGAAGGCGGCGCAGTACATCCGTGTCTGCCAGGAGAAGGCCGACGCGCTGGAGCGGCTGATCGCGGACTTGTTCACCTACACGCGGCTGGAGTATCTGGAACAGGAGCCGCAGCGCGAGCGGCTGGAGTTCGGCGCCGTCGTCGCCCGCGCCGTGGACGCGCTGCGCCCGCGTGCCGAGGAGAAGGGCGTGGCGCAGTTGCTCGACGGCCCCGGCTGGCCGGTGCGACTCGACGCCGACGCCCACCTGCTGGGGCGGGCGCTGGGCAACCTGCTGGAGAACGCCATCCGCTTCACGCCGCCGGGCGGCGAGGTGCGCCTGCGCTGGCGCGAGGGCGCGGGCCGTCTGGTCTTCTCGGTGGCGGACACGGGGCCGGGCATCCCGCCGCAGGATCTGCCGCGCCTCTTCGACCCGCTCTTCCGCGGCGAATCCTCGCGCAACCGCCAAACGGGCGGCGCCGGGCTCGGCCTGACGATCGCGCAGCGCATCCTCACCGCGCACGGCGGCGAGTTGACCGCCGCCAACGGCGCCGCCGGCGGGGCCGTCTTCACCGGCACGCTGCCGCTTGCCGAGGCAGGATCGCGCGCCGTGCCGCCCGTCGCCACGCCGGCCGGCGCGTGAGCGAGCCTATGCGATGTGAACCGTCCGTTAACCGCGAACGCCTGATCGCAGTGGTTCGCGCGGAGTACCAGATTCCGGCCGAGAAGCTGGATTTCGTGCCGGTTGGTTTCGATGCGGCCTGCTACGTGCTGCACTGCGCCGGCGGCCAGCGATACTTCCTCAAGCTCTGGCCGGAACTGCGCCTCGGGCAGGCGGCAGCACATCGCCGGTACGGTTCGCTCACATTGGCACGCGCGCTGTGCGATCGCGGGCTCTTGCGACGAGTGCCCTCTCCCATCCCTGCACAAACGGGTGCGTTGTGGGCCGACCTCTCGGAAGGGCCGTTCGCCCTGTTTCCGCTCCTGCCCGGCACCGCGGCGCCACGCCGGATGCCCGTGGCGTTGCGCGACGAGTTCGCCCGCACGATCGCGGTCATTCATCGCGCCACCCCGGCGTTAGCGGACGTGCTGCCGCCGCGCGAAACGTTCGCCATCCCGGACGAAGCTGGCCTCAATCACCGCCTGGCCGTGGTGGCGCGCATCGGTTCGGAGCGGCGGCCGGGCCTGCGCGCCCTGCGGCGCCTGCTGCTGCCGCGCGAGGCCGAGATCCGCGCGCAGTACGCGCGGCTTCGCGAATTACAGACAACCGTGCGCCGATCGGGCGGCCCGTTCGTGCTCTGCCACTCCGACCTCGGCGGCGACAACATGCTCGTCGACGAAGACGGCAGCCTCAGTGTGCTCGACTGGGATTTCGCGAGCGTTGCGCCGCCCGAGTTCGACCTCTGGTCGCTGCTCCCCCACGGCTTCGCCCAGGCGCTTGCCGTCTACCGCGAGGCCGGCGGCGCCGGGCCGCTGCAGCTCGACCGCTTCGCCTTCTGTATGCTGCGTCGCTACCTGGGCGACATGCTGGCGCGGCTCGAAAGGTTGCTCGATGGAGGCACAGCGGCTGCGAGCGAAGAGAAGGACGAAGAGCTGCTCCGGGGCATGGAAGCCTACGGCTTCGTGCTCTGGGCCACCCTCGACGCCACCCTGTCGGAGATCGCCGCTGCGCTCTGACGCCAAACTCCGCACAACAAAGGCCCCCTCTCCAGGAACTGGAGAGGGGGTTGGGGGTGAGGCCACGCGCCCCTATGCCGCGCCGACGACGAAGGCACAGCTCGTGGTGCCGCTGCCGCCGATGTTGAGCGTGGCGACCTGCTTCGCGCCCTCCACCTGGTAGCCGCCGGCCGTGCCGGTGAGCTGGCGGTAGGCGTCGAGCAACTGGCGCACGCCCGTGCCGCCCACGGGGTGGCCGCAGCCGATCAGGCCGCCGCTGGGGTTGATCGGCAGCCGGCCGTCCAGCTCGATCACGCCTTCTTCGATCGCCTGCCATGACTTGCCCGGCGCCGTCAGGCCGAAGTGGTCGATCGCCATGTACTCGGACGTGGTGAAGCAGTCGTGCGTCTCGATGGCGTCCAGCGCCCAGACCTCGGGCAGCTGCGCCCGCTGGAAGGCGTCGAGGATCGCCTGGCGCGTGTGCGGCAGCACATACTCGTTGCCCTGGCTCTCGGCGATCTTGTCGTCGAAGCCGATCGGCGCCGTGTGATGGCCCCAGCCGAGGATGCGCGGCAGGCTGTTGAGGTCGAGGCCGTGCCGCTTCGCGTACTCCGCCGCGTAGCGCTCGGAGGCGAGGAACATCGTGATCGCGCCGTCCGTGACCTGCGAGCAGTCGGAGACCTTGATGCGGCCGGCGATCGGCATGTTGAACTTGTCGGAGGTCTTCGCCTGGTCCTCGTTCATGAACCAGCCGCGCGTCTGCGCCAGCGGGTTCTTCTTGGCGTTGTCGTAGTTGATCGCCGAGATGCGGGCCAGGTGCTCGTCCTTGAGGCCGTAGCGCTCTTCGTAGACATCGCCCAGGCGGCCGAACAGCTTGGGGAAGGGGTAGCTGACGCCGGCGGCCTCGCGCTCGTACCAGGCGGCGGTGCCGAGGAAGTCGCCGCCGCGGGCGGAATCGACCGTCTTCATCTGCTCGACGCCGAGCACCATCGCCAGGTCGTAGCGGCCGGCCTCGATCTCGGCGGAGGCGGCGAGCACGGCGATCGAGCCGGAGGCGCAGGCGGCCTCGTGCCGCGACGTGGGCAGACCGCGGAAGCCGGGATCGGCCTCCAGCAGGAAGGCGCCCAGATGGCCCTGCATGGCGTACAGCTCGGCCGCGAAGTTGCCGACGTGGCCCACCTGCACCTCTTTGGCCTCGATGCGGGCGGCCTCAAGCCCGCCGTTCACCGCCTCCACAAACATGGCGGCAATGTGCTTGCCTTCTTTGGCCCAGTTGCGGGCGAAGTCCGTCTGATAGCCGCCGAGG
Organism: Dehalococcoidia bacterium; assembly: GCA_035310145.1. NCBI lineage: Bacteria > Bacillati > Chloroflexota > Dehalococcoidia > Dehalococcoidia bacterium. The sequence continues at coordinate 53,898 of DATGEL010000094.1, read as the reverse complement.
ATGTACACCGGCTCGGTCATTGCTCTGCTCTCCTGCGCTGCGGCGCCCCCGCTCGTCGTACGGCGAGGCGCCTGCGTCTATTGTAGCCCGCCCGTGGCCCCATCCCCGGCCCCTTCCCCAATTCTAGGGGAAGGGGAGATCTACCGCGGGGGACTGAGGCTGAAGGCGGGGCTGGGTCGGCCACTGGTTGGGTGTACCACCATGCGCCGCTGCGCCGAGGCAACCGCGACGCCAACGGCACGCGGTAGGGGCGCATTCTCGTGGCCGTGGAACGGCCATCTTCAATCACCTGCGCCCGTCGCGGCGCCAGTCGCGAGCCACCCGGCCCGACTAGGGTCTGTCTGATAAACGGTCACGTACTGGTAGCCTGTCAGGAGAGACGCCTTTCTGGTGTGCAGGCATGGTTGGACGTGGGGAACTCACGGAGGCAGCGTGGGCGCAGCGTGGGCCGCAGTTGCCGGGGAAGGGCCGGCGGGGACGGCCCTGGCAGGCCCACCGCCGGGTGATCAACGGGATGCTGTGGAAGCTGCGCACGGGGGCGCCGTGGCGGGATCGGCCCGAGCGGTACGGACCGTGGCAGACGGCGTACGACCGCTTCGTGCGCTGGCGGCGGGACGGGACGTGGGAGCGTTTGCTGCAGCAGGCACAGACCAAGTCCGATGCGGTGGGGGAGATCGTCTGGGAGGTGAGCGTGGACAGCACCAGCCTCCGCGCCCACCAGCATGCCGCGGGCGCCCGCACGCGGCGAGCGGCAGCGGACGAAAAAACGGGGCGCCCGCGCCGAGACCGCAAGAGGGGCTCGGGCGCAGCCGGGGCGGGCTGACGACGAAGGTCCATCTCGCCTGCGACGGGAAGGGGCGGCCGTTGGCGATCGTGGTGCCACCCGGCCAGTGGGGTGACAACCCGCAGCTCGGGCCTGTGCTGGACGGCATCGCGGTGCCGAAGCCCGACGGGAAGGGGCGCACCCGCCGCCGACCGGCACGGCTCCTGGCGGACAAGGGCTACAGTCACCCCAGCACCCGTCGGCTCCTGCGCAAGCGCGGCATCCCGGCGTGCATCCCCGAGCGGCGGGATCAGCGCGAGTGGCGAGCCCACCACCCGGGACGCAACCCGGCCTTCGATCCCGCGGCGTACCGGCGGCACAACGTGGTGGAGCGCTGCTTCAATCGGCTCAAGCAGTTCCGGGCGCTGGCTACCCGCGACGACAAGCGCGCCCTCAATGACCGCGCCTTCGTCGTGCTCGCGAGCCTGCTCCTCTGGCTCCCGCATGATTTACCAGACACTCCCTAACCCGACCCACTCCCGGCACTTCCTCCGCCCGATCGCCCTTCCCCTAGTATTGGGGGAAGGGAAGGGGATGAGGGCCGCCCGCTACTGCCCGCCGAAGTAGCGCCCGGCCGACATGTGCGGCTGGCGGAAGAGCGGCGTGGGCAGCTCGCCGCGCCGGGCCGCGCGCAGCACTTCCGGCACCGCAAGCTGGCAGCGCTCCAGCGCCGCGATCGTGCGGTCGAGGCCGATCAGGTCCACCAGCGCGCTCGGCGGCGCCCAGTTGAAGCCCGTGGCCATGATGCGGTCCACGTCCTGGTAGCCGGCCACGACCTCACCCGGCCCCACGCGGTTCAGCGCGTAGCTCACGTAGCCCAGGATTACCCGCCGCGCCAGCTCGGCCTCGGGCCCCGCGGCGTCCATGAAGCGCTGCATGCCTTCGGCGTAGCGGCCGCGCCGGTGCAGATCGGCGACTTCCTGCGCGAAGGGGATCCTCGGCGGCGGGGCCTCGGGCTGATAGCGCCCCGTGGCCGGCTCCAGCACCTCACGCACGACGCGGCCGTCGTCGTTGACGCTGCGCCGGCGGAAACCGCCCAGCAGCGGCGTCTTGTCGCCCAGATGGCCACGTTGCAGCAGGCGCTCCATGTAGCGCGGCAGGACGAAGGCGGCGGCGGCCTCGTCCTGCACGTTGTCGCGCAGGTTGTCGACGACCGCCTGGTGCACATCCCAACCGACGAGGTCGATGGTGGCCAGCGGCGCCAGCGCGCGGCCGGTGTAGGGGCCGATCAGCGTATCCATGAACTGGACGCCGTGCTCCAGCGCAAGCTGGGCGACTTCGTTCAGCAGCCTGAAGCCGATGCGGTTGCCGGCGAAGGCCGGTGTGTCGCTGCAGAAGACCACCTGCCGGCCGAAGCGCGTGCTGAGTTGCTCGGCGAGCGTGTGCCGCCGCGCGGCGGGCATCGCCGGGTGGGGAATCAGCTCGACGCCGGTCATCATATGCGGCGGGTTGTAGAGATGCACACCGGCGAAGTGCGAGCGGAAGCCGGCGCTGCGGCCTTCGGCCAGGGCGCGGATCGAAAGGCCGGAGGAGACGGTGGCCACCAGCGCATCTGCCGGCCGCGCAGCGTCCACGGCGGCAAGGATCTCGCGCTTGAGCGCCATGTCCTCCGCCAGACATTCGAACACCAGGTCGCAGTCGGCGAGCACCGTGGCCATGCCGTCGGCGTAGGTCATCGCCTCGATCGCGTCGGCGATGCGCTCCGATCGCGCGATGCCCTGAATCGCCGCCAGTGCTCCCTCGACCTTGCCGATGTCGCGGGCCACGAGCGTGACCTCGCAGCCGCCGGCCGCAAACAGCGCGGCCGAACCGGCGCCCATCGCCCCGTTCGCGCCCAGAATCACGACGCGGCGCAGCGCCCGTTCTGGAGTCGTTTGTGTGGCCATCGATCGTCCTCCGCTCGGATCTTCCCGCGATGCCTCGCATTGTACCGGGCCACGCCGATAGATGGGGATATTTTCCATAGGCGAAGTGAATGGCAGGGATTGAAGTTGATCCGCCGAGGGCTGCCCGGCCGCCGCCATCTGCCGCCGGCTGCCGGGCACGGAGCCTTGCTGCAGCGCATCACCTATACTTGAGAGAGGCGGCGGACGAGGCCGCGGCGGTCGCCCGCGCGAGACGACGAACGAAGGCGGCGAGATGCCAGAGCCAAAACCCACGCCCGACGCCAACGAGGAGCAGCGCCCACGCACGCGCCGCCGTCGTGCCGTCGCACCGAGCGCCGCCGCGCTGCAGATCGAGCGCGTGCCGGCGCTGCGTGAGCCGGTGATCGTCTGCGCCTTCGCCGGCTGGAACGACGCGGCCGAGTCGGCCACCGGCGCGGTTAAGCACCTGATCGAGCGCTTTCACGCGCCGCGTTTCGCCGGCATCGACCCGGAGGAGTTCTACGTCTTCACCGAGACCCGCCCGACGATCAAGCTGGTCGAGGGCACGCAGCGCGAGCTCTCCTGGCCGGCGAACGACTTCCACTACTTCCGCAACAGCCGCTCTTCGCGCGACCTGGTGCTGATGGCCGGGCGCGAGCCGGCGCTCAACTGGCACAGCTTCACCGCCGCGATCCTGGAGCTGGCCGGCAAGGTCAATGCCCGCGCGCTCGTGCTGCTGGGCGGGCTTTTGGCCGACGTGCCGCACTCGCGGCCGGTGCGCGTGACGGGCACCACGACCAACCCCGAGATCTTCGCGCAGTGGCCCGACCTCGGCGTGCGCCGCTCGCGCTACGAAGGGCCGACGGGCATCGTCGGCGTGCTCTCGGACGCCTGCCGCGGCGCCGGCATGCCCACGGCCAGCATCTGGGCGAACGTGCCGCACTACATCAACGTCTCGCCCAACCCCAAGACGCTCGTCGCGCTCGTCCGTTACGTGGATCAACTCTTCGACCTCGATCTCGACCTGGTGGAGCTGGACAACGCCAGCGCCCGCTTCGAGCGCCAGGTGGCGGAGGCGGTGGACCAGAATCCCGACGTGCGCCGCTACGTGCGCATGTTGGAAGAGCAGGGCGAACAGGCCGACGACGAGCCGGTCGAGCGCCCGTCCGGCGACCTGCCCAGCGGCGCCGCGATCGTCGAGGAGCTGGAGGAGTTTCTGCGCCAGCGTCACCAGCAGGACGACGACGACGACGAGGACGATGACGACGAGTAGCGCCGGCCGCTTGCCCGGCGGCGCCCTGCTGCTGCTCGTGCGCGACGACGGCGCCGTGCTCCTGCAGCACCGTGACGAGACACCCGGCATCGACTATCCCGGCCTGTGGGCGATCCCCGGCGGTGCGATCGAGCCGGGCGAGGAGCCCCTGTCCGCCGCCGTGCGCGAGATCGAAGAGGAAACCGGCTACCGAATCGTACCCGAAGCCCTGAAACTGATCGTGGCCCGCACCGATGCTAAGAACGGTGTTCCCGTGCCGCGGCACTACTTCTGGGCCGCGTACGACGGCCGGCAGCCGGTGTTCTGCCTGGAGGGCCAGGAGATGCGCTGGGTGACGGAGGCCGAGGCGGCGAGCCTGGCCTTCTGCCCCGGCCACGGCGAAGCGCTGCGCAGCTATTTCGATGGGGAGGCAGCGCGGTAGGACGGGCCTTCATCGGCGCGGCCGCAAGCGGAACACCACGTTGGGCAGCGGGCATGATGCCCCAGTTCACGACGCGGTGCAGCATGGCAGTACGGTTTCCAGGTGAACGCTCTCGGGTGCTCGTGGCCGCGGCGCGGCCGAGCGGCAGCAATCTGCGGCGCATGGCGCTGCTGTTCGGCGTGCTCGTCGTCTGCTGCTGGTTCTCGCTGGCGCGGGTGGCGCACGCCGGCGGCAACGCCACGGTGGCGCCGGACGGCGGCAACATGACGACGCAGTACGTCTTCAGCGTCACCGGCCTCACCCCCGGCCACGGCGTGGACATCGTGCTCTTCGATGACGCCGAGCAGCGCTACACCTATCAGAAGGACGGCGTCGACCAGGCGATCATCGTGGACGACACCGGCGCGGCGGCGATCGTAATGGTGCCGGGCCGCGACCTGCCCGGCTCGAAGCCCGGCCAGTGGCGCGCCGTCTTCTACGAAGAGGAGACGGGCAACACGGTGACGATCCCCTTCGCGGTGGCCGCGTCGGGCGGTTAAGGCCACCCCCCCTGCACAGGAAGCACCGGCCTCCGCACTGCCTGAGGCCGGTGCTTGTGTTTTCCGCGCGGCGACCGCGGCCACGCGGGGCGCAACCGTGGCTCGATGAATAGTCCTCGGCGGCGAAGCTGGCGACACAACCGCCAGGGCTACAGGACCGAGCGCACGGCCCGCACGATGTCCTCGGTGCTGGGATAGGCCAGCTCTTCCAGCTCGCGGCTGTAGGGCGCGGGCACGTCGGCGCCGTTGACGCGCTGCACCGGCGCGTCCAAGAAGTCGAAGGCCCGCTCCTGCACCTGGCAGGAGATCTCGCTGGAGAAGCCGCCGGTCAGCCAGGCGTCCTCGGAAACGACGACGCGGTTGGTGCGCTGCACCGAGGCGATCACTGGCTCCAGGTCGACCGGGCGCAGGCTGCGCAGGTCGATCACCTCGGCCTCGATGCCGTCCTTCGCCAGGATCTCGGCCGCCTCCAGGTTGAGGTGCGCCGAACGCAGGTAGCCGACCAGCGTCACGTCCTTGCCGCGCCGCCGCACGATCGATTTGCCCGCCGGCACGGTGTAGTACGCCTTCGGCACCAGCCCCTTGTTGCGGTAGAGCAGGCTGTGCTCGACGAAGATGTAGGGGTTCGCCTCTTGAATCGCGTTGCGCATCATGCCCAGCGCGTCGTAGGGCGTGGCCGGGCAGACAACTTTGAGGCCGGGCACGCGCGCGTACCAGGCTTCGAGGTTCTGCGAGTGCTGGGCGCCGAGCTGGCTGCCGCCGCCCGTGACCATGCGCAGAACGATCGGCACGTTCACCTGGCCGCCGGACATGTAGAGGATCTTGGCGGCGTGGTTCACGATCTGGTCGAGCGCCAGCAGGCTGAAGTTGATCGTCATCAGTTCGACGATCGGCTTGAGGCCGCCCATCGCCGCGCCGATGGCGGAGCCGACGATCACGGACTCGGCGATCGGCGTGTCGCGCACGCGCTGGTCGCCGAACTCGTCGAAGAAGCCCTTGGTGACGACGTAGGAGCCGCCGTAGGCGCCGATATCCTCGCCCATCAGGAAGACGTGCTCGTCGGCGATCAGTTCCTCGCGCAGGGCGAGCGCGATCGCGTCGCGCACGGTCATCTCAACCGCGTCTTCGGGCGCGAACGGCTCGTCGGCCGCGGCTTCGGCGCCGGCGGGCTCCGCGGCTTCGCGGGTCAGCAGGTTCATGGTCATCGTGCTTGATTCCTGTCGGTGTTCGTGGCGCTAGGCGGTCGCTTCGGCGTGCGTGGTCTCGCCCACGGCGCTGCGCAGATGGCGGGCGACGTGGCTGCGGCTGCTCTCGGCGTAGATGTCGGTGAACAGCTCGCGCGGGTCCGGGTTGGGGCTGTGCTCGGCGAACTCGACCGCGGCCTCGACTTCATCCTCGACGCGCTGCTCGATCTGCTGCGCTTGCTGTTCACTGAGCACGCCGCGGGCGACCAGATCGTCACGCAGGGTCACGATCGGGTCCTTCTGGCGCCACTGCGCGACCTCTTCCTTGGAGCGGTACAGCTCCGGGTCGGCCATCGAGTGGCCGCGGAAGCGATACGTCATCGCCTCCAGGAAGTACGGCCCGGCGCCGGAGCGAACGTGATCGAGCGCGTCGCCCATGGCGCGGTAGCAGTCCTTCACGTCCATGCCGTCGCAGCGGGCGCCGGGGATGTGATAGGCCTCGGCGAACTTGTACAGCTCGCTCGTGGCCGAGGCCGCGGCCAGCGCCGTGCCCATGCCGTAGAGGTTGTTTTCGCAGAGGAAGATCACCGGCAGCTTCCAGAGCGAGGCGAGGTTCAGCGCCTCGTGGAACTCGCCCTCGTTCACGGCGCCGTCGCCGAAGATGCAGAGGCAGATGCGGCCGTTCCGCTCCGCCTGGCAGGCCATGCCCAGGCCGCAGGCGATCGGCAGGTGCCCGGCGACGATCGCGTAGCCGCCGAGGAAATGGCGGTCGGCGTCGTAGAGGTGCATCGAGCCGCCCTTGCCGCGGCTCACGCCGGTGGAGCGGCCGAACAGCTCGGCCATCACCGCGTTCGGGTCGAGGCCGCGGGCCAGGGCGTGGCCGTGGTCGCGGTAGTGCGTGACGATGTAGTCGTCGGGGCGCAGGCGGATGATCGTGCCCGCCGCGACGGCCTCTTCACCGACGTACAGGTGCAGGAAGCCGCCGATGCGCCGCCGCGTATACTGCTCGGCCGCGCGTTCTTCGAAGCGGCGGATGAGCTGCATCTGGTGGAAGAAGTCGACGAGCTGGCTGTCGGACGGCCGCGCCTCGGCCACCGTGCTCTGCGGAAGCGCCGTCATGGTGTTCACCATGTTTGTGGAAGTCGTGGACGCCGGGGGAGTGCTTCCCCTCGCTGCGCCGTTGCCGTTCTGTTCAATGTGTGCGATCGCCGTCATTGCCACCGTCCTTCTGCCGCCCCGATCCACCGTTCAGCGGGAGCGCGTTGCCGCGCCGTGAATCCCTCGTTCGGCCGCGTCTAGCCCTGCCAGGCATGAATCACTTCGCCCCGCGCGGAGAGGGCGGCCTCCTTCACAGCTTCGGACAGCGTGGGGTGCGCGTGCACCGCGTAGCCCAGCGTGGCCGGCGTCGCCTCCAGCGAGCGTGCCAGCGACAGCTCGCCCAACAGCTCGGTGACGCCGGGGCCGATCAGGTGCACGCCCAGCAGGTCGCCGCTGCCCTGCTCGGCCAACAGCTTGACCAGGCCCTCCGGCTCGGCCAGCGCCAGGGCGCGGCCGTTGGCGCGGAAGGGGAAGCGCCCGATAGAGAACTTCAGCCCGCGCTCGCGCGCCTGCGCCTCGGTAAGGCCGATGCTGGCAACTTCGGGCTGGCAGTAGGTCGCACGGGGCATCTGCTCGTAGTCCAGCGCCGGCGGCTGCAGACCGGCGATGATCTCCACGCAGTTGACGCCCTGCGCCGAGGCGACGTGCGCCAAAAGCGGCGGCCCGGTGAGGTCGCCGATCGCGTAGATGCCCGGCACGTTGGTCGCCATCGTCGCATCGACGGGCACGAAGGAGCGCTCGACGCGCACGCCCAGCGCCTCAAGCCCGAGGCCGTCGCTGTTGCCCTGCACGCCGATGCCGACCAGCGCCAGCTCGGCCTGCAGCTTCTGCGGACCCTGCGCCGTCTCGACTTCGACCTCGGCGCCGCCCTCGTTGGCGTGCGCCCGCGCGGAGACGACCTTCGCGCCGGTGAGGATGGTCATGCCCTGCTTCGCGAACTCTTTTTCGGCGATGGCGGAGATCTCCTCGTCTTCCTGGGGCAGCAGGTGCGGCAGCGCCTCGACGATCGTGATCTCCGTGCCGTAGCTGCGCCAGACGTAGGCGAACTCCATGCCCACCGGCCCGGCGCCGATGATCACGGCGGAGGCGGGGAGTTGCTTGCGCGCCAGCGCCTCGCGGCTGGTGATCACGCGCTCGCTGTCGATGGCGATGCCGGGCAGCTCACGGGCACGGGCGCCCGTGGCGAGGATGATCTGCTTCGCCTTGAGGGTCTGCCCGTCGCCGAGCTCGACCTCGCCGGGCGAGCGCAGCGTGCCGGTGCTCTTGAAGGTCTGCACGCCGTGCTTGCGCAGCAGGAACTGCACGCCCTTGACCATGCGATCCACGACGCCGCGGCTGCGGTCGATGGCGGCGCCGAAATCGGCCTGCACGCCGTCGGCGCGAATGCCGTACTCCGTGGCATGATGGACGAGCGAGAGAATCTCGGCGTTGCGCAGCAGCGCCTTTGAGGGGATGCAGCCCCAGTTCAGGCAGATGCCGCCGACCTCGTCGCGCTCGATCAGCGCGGTCTTGAGCTTGAGTTGGGCGGCGCGAATCGCGGCCACGTAGCCGCCGGGGCCGCCGCCGAGGATCGCTACGTCGAACTCGTCCATACCACAATCCGGCGGACACCATAGACCGCTTCAATTCCTAGTATAGCCGTTGCTTATAACACTTCCAAGCCCTTTGGCCGTCACGTTGCCGAAAACTTGCAGATCGCGCGGCCAAAACTGTGATCGGCGTTGCAGAGCCGCACGCCGCGGCGCGCCGCGTCACGCCTTCCCGGCCGCGGGCCATTACCTGCCGCGTAATCGCCGCGCTTCGCCAGCTTCGCGGCCTATGGCGGCTTTCTTTTTGCCTTCAGCTTCTACCTGCAGTCGGGCCTGGGGCAGAGTCCGCCCCTCTCCGGGCTAACCTATGCGCCGCTGGCGATCCCCTTCGCCGTCGCCAGCCTGGGACACTCGCGCCCGCCGGCCCGGCTGCAAAGCTGGCTCGCGCCGGCGGGCCTGGCCTACCTCGCCAGCGGCTACGGCGTCCTCGGCGCCCTTAACCACGCCGGCCGGTGGCACATCGCGCTCTCGGCGCTGCTGCTGTGCATCATCGGCGCCAGCTTCGCGCGGGCTTCAGCCCGGTGATCGCGCTGACGGTTGCCCGCCTCGGCCCGCGCCAGGCGCCGGACGCCAGCGGCCCAGTGAACACCACGATCCAGCTCGGCTACGTCACGGGCGTCGCGGGCCTGGGCAGCGACGTCCTCGGCGTGGCCCGGCCGGGCCATGCCGCCTCTTCCGGCCACGCCTACGCCCGCGGTGAGTGCCGACCTGGTCGTGCTGGCGCTGCTGTCCGGGGCGCCGGCGGCCGGCATCCGCGGCGTGCGAGCCGTCTCGCCGGACGCCGCGAGCAACACGGACACGCTCGCGGCGGCCTCGTGAACGACGGCCCTTCGGCTCTCCCCCCGGTCATCGAAGGTCTCCGACGGTTGCGCTGTGCTCTGGTCCCAGGCCTAGGCGAGGGGCGATCCCGGGTTGGAGCGATCCTGTTGGCGTCGGGGTAGCCGGGTCGCCGTGGCTCGCGGCTTTGGCCGCGACGGGCGGTTCACGAACCACCCCTACCGGAGCCTGGAAGCCGGACGCCTTTTGGAACTTCCTCCCAGGGATCGCCTCTCTCCTTCTCTCCAGGATTGGGAGAAGGAGAGGGGTAGGGGGTGAGGATGAGGGCCGAGCGGCCGCTACAGCAGCCCGACCGCCCGTTTCGCTGCCGCCAGCGTCGGGTTGGCGACGCTGGCGGCGTGCTCGGCCCCCGTCTTGAGCACGCGGTCGAGCAGGCCCGGCTCGTCGGTCAGCTCGCGGAAACGCTTCTGCAGGGGCGAGAGCGCCTCGACCACGACCTCGGCGACCTCCTGCTTGAGCGTGCCGTAGCCCTGGCCGGCGAAGTGCTGTTCGATCTCCTCCTCGGGCTTGCCGGTGATCGCGCGGTAGATCGTCAGCAGGTTGAAGACGCCCGGCCGCTCCGGGTCGAAGCGGATCTCGCGACCGGAGTCGGTCGTCGCCCGCCGGAACTTCTTGACGATCGTGTCCGGCGTGTCGAGCAGATAGATCGCGTGGTTCGGCGCACTGATACTCTTGCTCATCTTCACCGTGGGGTCGTCCAGGCCCATCAGGCGGGCGCCGCGGCTGAAGTCGCGGATCCACGGCTCCGGCACCTTGAACGTCTCGCCGAAGAGCTGGTTGAAGCGCTGAGCGATGTCGCGCATCAGCTCGACGTGCTGGCGCTGGTCGTCGCCCACGGGCACGCCGTCCGCCTGGTAGAGCAGCACGTCGGCGGCCATCAGCACGGGGTAGTCGAGCAGGCCGGTGCTGACGCTCTCGCGCTCGCCGCCCTTGGTCTTGAACTGCGTCATGCGGTAGAGCCAGCCGAGCGGCGTGATGCAGTTCAAGATCCAGGCCAGTTCGGCGTGCGCGGGGACGTGCGACTGTACGAAGATCGTGCAGCGCTCCGGGTCCAGGCCCGCCGCGAGATAGACCGCGGCCAGCTCGCGCGTCTGGCGGCGCAGAACGGCCGGGTCCCAGGGCAGCGTCATCGAGTGCAGATCGACGATGCAGTAGAAGTTGTCGCGCTGGTCCTGCTCTTCAACCCAGGGCAGGATGGCGCCCAGGTAGTTGCCCAGGTGCAGGTTGCCCGAGGGCTGAATGCCGGAGAGGACGCGCTTGCGGGTGGAAACGGCGGTCATGGCGTTGGCTCGCTCCTGCGCGGTTCGGGCATCGGACCGGTTTCAGCATAGGCTCCGGGCACGGTGCGGGCGAATCCTCGCGCCGTGCACGTCGAGCAAGCCGCGCGCCGCGGGCCGTTACGCCCGTTGCGTGCGGCTTCCATGACGCCGGCGAGCGGGGAATCCGCTGGCGAACTGGAGGACCGGGGCCGGGATCAGTCGCCGGCCGGGGCGCCGCTGATCTCCGGCGCCGGCTCTTTGTGCGTAAGCGCGAAGGCGTAGCCGATGCCGGAGGCCGTCTTGATCAGGTTCTGGTCCACGCCGGCCGCCATCAGCTTCTTGCGCACGCGGCTCATCCAGACGCGCAGGTAATCGCTGTCGTGCGCGAACTCCGGCCCCCAGGCGCGGGTGAGCAGCTCCTCGTGCGTGAGCACGCGGCCCGGATTGCGGGCGAGCTGCTCGAGCAGGCGCCACTCGTTGCGCGTGAGCGAAACGGGCTGGTCGTTTACGTCCACGCGCCGGCGCACAAAGTCGATCACCAGGTTGTCGAAGACGAGGCGGCCGAGTCCGTCGCCGGTGTCGGGCTTGCTGCGGCGCAGCACGGCGCGCACGCGCGCGGCCAGCTCGTTCAGGTTGAACGGCTTTTGCAGGTAGTCGTCCGCGCCGGCGTCGAGGCCGGAGATGATGTCGCGGTCGCTGCCCTTGGCGGTGAGGATGATCACCGGCACGGCGGAGAACTGGCGGACACGCCGCAGCACCTCCATGCCGTCCATCTCCGGCATCATCAGGTCGAGCAGCACCAGCGAGGGGCGCCGTTCGCGCACCAGCGGCACGGCCTCGGGGCTGCGCTGCACGCGCAGCACGTCGAAGCCCTCGTCGCCCAGCGCCAGCTCGAGCACGCGCAGAATGTCCGGCTCGTCGTCGACTGCAAGAATCAGCGCTTTCTTGGTCACGTCGTTGTCCTCCTCCCGGCCCGCGAAGGCCGCTCCCCGGAGAGAGGGGCTTCACCGCTGACGATACAGATCCAGTCTAACAATTTTCCTTACTCTTTCGGGCGATCTGACGCAAGATTTGCTAAATGGATGTCGCAGGTGCCGCATCTGCCGTAACGTCCGTCGGGCAGTGTGCGGGAAGCGGTAGCTGCGCCCCGCCTCGGCACGTTGCAGCCGCGCCCGCAATTATCCCGCCACCGTGGCCGCATACTCCTCGGCGTCGAAGCCGGCGACCTGAAGCGCCAGCACGGCCCGCGTCTGCCGGGCGAGGTCTTCGGCAATCTCGTTGGGGAGTTCGCGCATCCGGCGCCGGCAGCGTCAGTCGGCCGCGGCCGGGCTGCCCGCTGCCGGCGCCGGCAGCGGCGCCTGCCAGGCCAGCGGCTCGCCGTCGCGGGCGGCGGACTGGTAGGCGCGGCTGATGTAGGCGGCGACGGCGACCGCCTCGTCCAGCGCTTCGAGGCCGCAGTCCAGCGCGGCGATGTGATCGGCGAAGTCGGCCAGCAGCGGCGCGAACCAGTCGCTGTGCGCCGAGCCCTGCGAGAGGCCGCTGGCGAAGGCGATGCGCCGCTCGCCGCGCGCACCGCGCAGGAGGATCGTGTCGTCGTCGCAGACGATCTCGCCGCGCTCGCCGCGGTAGCGATGTGTCGAGCGGCGGGCGGCCGCCGCCCAGGTCAGGCGCAGGCGCGCCACGCCCCCTGCATAGTGCAGATCGAGCTCGGCGGTGTCGTCCACGCAGTATGCGGGCAGGCGGCACGCCGTGCGGCAGGTGAGGCGCAGCGGCGGGCCGAACAGCGCGTGCAACTGATAGAAGAGATGGGCGCCGTGATCGACCAGGATGCCGCCGCCGGCCAGCTCCTGCCGCGTACGCCAGAGCGGCCGCCAGCCTGCCGCACCGGCGTTGGCGCCGGTGCGCTCCACTACCAGCTCCGCCTCGTGCACGGCGCCGATCTCGCCCGCCGCGATCAGCGCCCGCAGCGTCAGCCACTGCGGGGCGTAATGGTACTGGTGGCAGGGCATCAGCACGACGCCGCGTCCGGCGACGATCGTGCGAATCGCCAGCGCCTCCTCCAGGTCGGTCGCCAGCGGCTTTTCGCAGAGCGTGTGGCAGCCCGCCGCCACGGCCTGGGCGATCAGGTCGCGGTGCGCATAGGGCGGCGTGCAGATGTCCACGAAATCGGGGCGTTCTTCCTGCAAGAGCGTGGCCGTGCTGGCATAGGTGCGCAGGCCGGGCAGCAGCGCGGCCAGCGCGGCGAGATTTTCCGGGCAGACGTCCGTGGCCGCGACGATGCCCAGCCGATCGCGCAGCTCCGGGCACAGGTAGGCGGGTAGGTGGCCGCCTCTGGCGATGTTGCCGGCGCCGATCAGCGCGCCCCTCAGCACGAGCAGGCGTCCGCGAGTTCGCCGGCCAGCTCGGCGAAGGCGTCCTCCAGCAGCTCAACGCCCTCAAGCGCCGTCTCCAGGTCGATCACCAGCGGCGGGTTGATACGGATGCGCGGCCCGTAGCACATGCAGAGCAGGCCGCGGCGCAGCGCCGCGTCGAACAGCTTGCGCGTCAGCGCCGAGGGCATCGGCGTGTGCCCGGCGGCGTCGGTGACGACGTCGATGCCGATCATCAGCCCCTTGCCGCGCACGGCGCCGATGAAGGGATACCGTTCGGCCAGCCGCGCGAGACGATCGAGCATCGCCGCGCCCACGCGCTGCGCGTTTTGCACCAGCCCTTCATCCACGATCGCGCGCAGGGTGGCGCGGGCGGCGGCGGCGGCCAGCGGGTTGCCGCCGTACGACGACGAGCTGCCGGAGGGCAGGCCGAAGGGCGCGGCGCGCATCAGCTCCTCACGCGCGATCAGCCCGGCGATCGGGTAGCCGTTGCCCATGCCTTTGCCGATAGTCATCGCGTCGGGTAGCACGCCGAAGTGCTCGCAGCCGAACATGCGTCCGGTGCGTCCGAAGCCGGTGATCATCTCGTCGGCGATGAACAGGGCGCCGTGCTCGCGTGCGATCTGCGCCACGGCGCTCAGAAAGCCGGCCGGCGGAACGACGTTGCCGGCGGTGCCCTGGATCGGCTCGACGATGATCGCGGCGAGGCTGCCGGCGGTGGAATTTCTTATGTACGCGCGCAGGAACTCCGCGCACTTCCGCCCCAGATCTTCGGGGTCGGCGGCCTCGAACGGCGGCCGCGCCCAGTCGGGATAGGGCACGTTGTGCACCCCCGGGTACAGCGGGCCGAGCCCCTGCTTCACGTCCGGGCCGCAGAGGGCCAGTGTGCTGCCGGTCTTGCCGTGGAAGCCGCCCCAGAACGAGATCGCCTCGAAACGGCCGGTGTACGAGCGCGCCATGCGCAGCGCCGCCTCGACCGCCTCGGCGCCGCCGGAGTAGAACTGCATGCGGTCCAGCCCCGCCGGCAGGTGCGGCATCAGCTCTTCCAGGAATTCCGCGCGTGCCGGCGAGCTGTAGCTGCCCACGGAGAGGCGCTCAAGCTGCTCCGAAAGCGCACGCACGTAGCCGGGATGCGCGTGGCCGAGCGAGGCGACGCCCACGCCGGCGGTGAAATCGATGAAGCTGTTGCCGTCCAGATCGGTGAGCTGGGCGCCGCGGCCGCCGGCGAAGGCGAGGCCGCTGAACAGCCCGATCGACTGCAGGCCGGGGGCGAGGCGACCGCTTTCCCGCTGCACCAGGGCGCGCGAGGCGGGGCCGGGAATCGCGGTGCGGACGCGGCCGGCGAGCGGGGAACCCGCTCGTGAGCTGGCACGGGTTTGCATGGCGCTCCTTGCAGGTGCGGGGCTGTGACCAGGCTTATGAACCGCCGCACCGCAGTATACAAGGTAGCGTTCGTCGGTACATAAGAAAATAGGAGCAGCAGGCATAAGCGGCGTGGCCGCCTGGGAGGCTTCGTTGCGGAGGAGGGAGTGGAACGTCAGACGTGGGCCAGGGCCGAGGCGCGCAGCAGCGCGTCGTAGCGGCCGTCGGCGCGGAGTTCTGCCAGGCCGCGGTTGAACTGCCGAAGCAGCGTGTCCTGCTCACCGCGGCCGACGGCCAGCGTCAGGCCGGCCGGCGCGAAGGTCGGACCGACGGCGCGAAACCGCTCTGGGCCGTGTTCCCGCACCAGCTCGAGACCGGTGGCGGCCGAGGTGATGAAGGCGGCCGCGCGCCCCGCTTCGACCACGGCCAGCAGGCGCTCGGCGTCGTCCACCGGCAGCAGGATCTGGCGTGGAAAACGGCGGCGCAGCCATTCCTCGGCGTAGCTGTTGGACTTGACGGCAAGCGGCGCGGTCACGCGCTCCAGGCCAGGCCAGAGGGGGCCGTCGCGCAGGGCGAAGGCGGCCAGCTCGTCGACGTAGTAGGCGGCGCTGAACTCGAACCACTGGGCGCGGCGCAGGCTGGCGGTCATATCCAGCACCGCGTCGACGTGGCCCGCGGCCAGCCAGATGCTTTGCATCAACGGCCCGTCGGCGGCGACGAACTCCATTTCGTCGCCGCCCTCGGCCAGGCAGGCGCGGCAGAGATCGACGCTGAAGCCGGCCGGCTCGCCCGTCAGGTCATTGAGCGAGGTGAAGGGCGGGTTTTCCCGGTCGATGGCGATGCGCAGCAACTCAGACATCGGCAAGCCAGGCGACAGGTGACAAGTTACTGGTTACAGGTTACAGGGGAGGGGTGGCGGGGACTGTCACTTGTCACCTGTAACCTGCTCCCTGCTCGGCAGTTCGAAGAAAACGCTGCGATCGCGGGCCAGCCGGGCGTTGATGCCGAGCTTCGGCGTTGTCGGGCAGACGGCGAGCAGGTGGTCGCGCTCGATCAGGGCGATGAGCGCCTTGAGCTGCGGATTCTCCAGCCCGATCACGAGATCTACGGCGGCGGGAACGCAGAGGTGAATCATGAGCGTCGCTTCGCCGGGCAGCCACTCGGCGTGCGCCTGCCAGCCCGGCCGCGCGGCCTGTGCCGGCAGCTCCAGCAGCTCCGGGTGATCCTCGACATCCACGAACACGTAGGGCGTCGCCTCGTGCTCGCGGCCGCGCTTCTCGTACCACTCGCCCAGGCCGCCGCCCACGACCTCCAGCCGGATCGGCGCCGGTTCCGTCGCGGCCATCTCAGCGAGTCGTGGCCGGTTCGGCGGGCGTGCCGGGCGGATCGACCCAGCGGCCGTCGGCCTTGATCAGCGCCACCAGCTCGGCAACGCCCTCTTCCTGCGGAATGCTCGTCTTCACCAGCTCGCGGCCGCGGTAGAGGGCGATCTGTCCGCCGGCGCGGCCGACGTAGCCGTAGTCGGCGTCGGCCATCTCGCCGGGGCCGTTGACGATGCAGCCCATCACGGCGATGTTCAGGCCGACGAGATGGCTGGTCGCCCCTTTCACCTGGTTGAAGACGGTGGGCAGGTCGAACTTGGTGCGGCCACAACTCGGGCAGGCGATGAACTCGACCTTCGTGCGGCGCAGGCCGAGCGCCTGCAGGATGTCATAGCAGACGGGTAACTCGTTGATCGGGTCTTCGGCCAGCGAGACGCGGATCGTGTCGCCGATGCCCTCGGCCAGCAGCGTGCCGATGCCGGCGGTCGATTTAACGCGAGCGTACTCGCCGTCGCCAGCCTCGGTTACGCCGAGGTGCAGCGGGTAGTCCATGCCCTGCTCGGCCATGCGCTGCGCCGCGAGCCGGTTCGCCTGGATCATGATCGGTACGCGCGAGGCCTTCAGCGAGATCACGATGTTGCGGAAGTCGTGCGACTCGCAGATGCGTACGTACTCGAGCGCCGATTCGACCATGCCTTCGGGCGTGTCGCCGTAGGTGACGAGCAGCCGCTCGGCCAGCGAGCCGTGGTTGACGCCAATGCGCATCGCCACGCCGCGCGCCTTGCAGATCTCGATCACGGGCAGCAGGCTGCGCTCGATCGCCTCCAGCTCTTCACGGATCTCGCCGGCAGAATACTCCTCGGCGCGCTGGCGCGGCTTGCGGTAGACGAAGAGGCCGGGGTTGACGCGCACCTTGTCCACGTACTTCGCCACTTCCACGGCGATGTCGGTGCCCTGGTGGTGCACGTCGGCCACCAGCGGAATGCGGTAGCCACGCCGATCCAGCTCGGCGCGGATCTCGCCCAGGCACTTCGCGTCGGCCATCGTCGGCGTGGTGACGCGCACCAGCTCGCAGCCGGCCCGGTAGAGGCGAACGATCGACTCCACGCAGGCGGGCACGTTGCGCGTGTCTTCGGTGATCATCGACTGCACGAGGATCGGCGCCGAGCCGCCGATCGCGGCTTCGCCGACGCGCACCTCGCGCGTGGGCCTGCGGGCGGAGACGACGTCCACGACACACTCCGAACACGGATTCACATCGTAGGGAGCAGGGGTTAGGGGCGGGGATCGGATCCCGCTCCGGCAGGCCGATCGTAGCACGGGCTTCGCGGGCGGCAAAGAATGGATCGGCACGATGGCGCGTATCTATAGGTGAAGGAATGGCGGCGGAATCCGGCCGGCCTTGCGGAGTAGCAACGGTCGATCGCCGCGGGATGATGCTCGAAAGCAGGCGCCATGCTACAAGCATCTTGACGGATAATGGATACACACGTAATAGCAGCCGAAGTTGCCGCCGAGCTGGGCTCGCTTCCCGAGCGACGCCTGCCGCTCAGCGATCTGTGCGCGCGCCTGGAGCGGCCGTTGAGCGAAGTCGCCGCCGCGTGCGAAGTGCTCCGCAGCTGCGGCATCGTCGCCTCCTGCGACGGCGGCGTGCCCGCGCTGGCCGCGCGGGGTGAGCGCCGCGGCTCGCGCCTGGTGCTGATCGCCGAGAACAGCGCCGCGGTGGCACACGTGCTCGCCGCGCTGCTGGAAGGCGAGGGCTACGGCGTGCTGATCGCCCGCACGCTGGGCCTTGCCGAGGGCGTGCTGCGCGCCACAAGCGTCGATCTGGTGATCGCCGACAGCTTCGCGGCGACCGCGGCCGCGGCGCTCACGCGGCTGGCCGCGCTGCGCGACCTTGCCCGGCCGGCGCCGGTGCTGCTGTTCACCGGCCACCGCGACGTGCCCGAACTCGCCGCGCGCGCCGCCGGCTACGCGGGTATGCTGCCGAAGCCGTTCGACATCGACGAGCTGCTGGCGCGCGTCGGCGCCGCGATCAACGGCCGCGCCCCGGCCTGAGCCGCGGCGGCTGAGCTACTGCTGCACCAGCGTCAGGCGATTGCCCTCCGGGTCGGCGATGCCGGCGATCGTCGGCCCCTGCGGCAGGTCGAAGGGTTGCGAAAGCACCGAGCCGCCCAGCTCCTCCGCCTTCTTCAAGGACCCGCGCAGGTCGCGCACCTGGACGTAGAGCGAGACGCCGGGGTGGTCGCCCTGGCGGATGTGGCCGGCCGGCCCCGGCTCCGGCCCGCCGACGCCAGCCGGGATGCGCATCACCGGCCCCTCGCCGATCTCCCAGTTGAAGAGCCGGCTGTAGAAGGCGCGCTGTTTCTCCGCGTCGCGCGCCTGGATCTCCCAGTGGACAACGGGCCGTGCCCAATCGTCCGCCATCGTACGCCTCCTGGAAGGTGACAGGTTACTGGTGACAGGTGACAGGGGCGTCATCACCCGATCCGGACCTGACACCGACTGTCCTGCCCGACTGTGGGTTACGCCGTGGCGAGCTGCAGCGTCCCGAGGAAGTTATAGCCGGTGTGCGCCGAGCTGCGCGCCGCCTTCTGCATGAACGCCTCTTCGACCTTGCCCGCCTTGTAGCCGCGCAGCAGTTGCTTGAACGCCATCTTGATCGTGGCCTCGTCGATCATCTCGCCGTTGTCCGGGTCGGCGATCGCGCCAAGCCCCTTCGCGTCGGCCTCCTCGTAGAGCACGACGACCTTCTGCGCGTGTTCGATCTGCGCGTCGCTGGGCGTGTAGACCTCGTTGATGATCGGGATGTGCGAGGGGTGGATCGCCCAGCGGCCGTCGAAACCGTAGCCGGCGGACTCGATCGACATCTCGCGCAGCGCGTCCAGCTCGCGCACCTTGAGATGCACGTTGTCGATCGCGTCGATGCCGGCGGCGCGGGCGGCGTTGACGACGCGCTGCTTGGCGTACAAGAAGCGGATGTTCTGGTTCTCGTAGGCGTCGGCGATGCCCATCTCGGCGGCGTAGTCGGCGATGCCGAAGATGATGCCGGCCATGCGCGGCGAGGCCGTGGCGATGCGATACGCGTTCTCCACGCCCATCGCCGTCTCGATCAGCGCCTCGATCTGGATCGTGCGCGTCCAGCCGGCCTGCTGCTCGTACTTCGTCAGCAGCTCGTCCACGCGCTCGATCTGCGAGGGCTCGAAGCTCTTGGGGATGATCACGCCGTGGAACTTGTCCACCGCGTGCGTCACGACGTATTCGATATCGCCCTCGAAGAAGGGCGACTGCGTGTTGTTGGGGCGGAAGGTGACGAACTTCGTGCCCCAGTCGAGCGTGTTGAACGCCTCGGAGATGACGCGCCGCACCTCCTCGCCCTTCGCCGAGAGCGGGCAGGCGTCCTCGCAGTCCGCCATGATCTCGTCGGCGTCGGACGCGGCGGCCTTCTCCAGCATGCGCCTCTGGTGGCCGGGTAACGTCAGCTCTGAGCGCCGGATGGTGACTCCGCCAGCCATGGTTCGCCTCCGCAGGTTTCAGCGTACTGGTGACAGGTGATCGGTGGGCAAAAACGTCCCGTGCGCCTGGAGCTTATCCAGCCAGCAGGTTCCGCGCGATCACCTTCAGCTCCAAAATCGGCTTCGCGCCTTCGAAGATCGGCAGCACCTGCGCGTCGGCCACGTAGCGCGAGATCGGCGTCTCCTCGGCGTAGCCCCAGCCGCCGTGCAGCAGCTGCCCTTCCTGCGTGAGCCACACGGCCACGTCGCAGGCGAAAAGCTTGGCCATCGCCGCGTCGAGGGCGCCGCGTTCGTTCCCCTGCATCGCCCGCGCGGCGGCGTAGGTCAGTTGCCGGGCGGCCGCGAGCTGCGTGGCCATGCGGCCGAGCTTGTACTGGGTGAGCTGGTACTCGCCGATCGGCTTGCCGAACTGCCTGCGGTCGCTGCAGTAGGTCGCGGTCTGCTCCAGCGCCGCCTGGGCGACACCGCAGGCGCGGCCGCCGGTCTGCAGGCGGCCCATCTCGAAGCCGGCCATCTGCAAATAGAAGCCGCGGTTCAGCCCGGCATCCATGCCCACGAGGTTTTCTGCCGGCACGAAGTAGCCGTCGAAGTTGAGCATGAACGAGTGCATGCCGCGGTAGCCCGGTGTGGCGATCGCCTTGCCGGAGATGGCGCCTCCTCCGGGCTGGCGCTGCTCGAAGGCGTGACCGGACTCGGGCTGCTTCTCGACGATGAACAGCGAGAGGCCGCGGGCGCCGGAGGCCGGGTCGGGGTTCGTGCGCGCCAGCAGCGCCAGCACGTCGGCGCGGCCGGAAAAGGTGCTCCAGGCCTTGTTGCCGTTGATCAGCCAGCCGGCCTTGCCGTCCAGCGTCGCCCGCTCGGCTTTGCATGCGACGCCGGCCACGTCGGAGCCGATGTCCGGCTCGGTGACGGCGATGGCGACGAGCTTCTCGCCGCAGGCGATCCGCGGCAGCCAGGTCTGCCGCTGCTCCTCCGTGCCGCCGGCGAGCAGCGCCTTGATCAGGATCTCCGGGCGCGTGTTGAGGCTGCCCGCGGCGCCCAGCGAGGCAGCCGACAGCTCCTCGGTGGTGATCACCATCACCGGGTAGCCCATCTCGGTGCCGCCGTACTGCTCGGGAATCGAGGCGGCGAAGAGGCCCATCTCCGCGATCTTCTTGATCAGGTCTTCCGGCACGAGCAGGTCTTCACGGTGGATCTGCTCGGCCAGCGGCGCGACCTCGCTTTTGGCGAAGGCGCGCACGTGATCGCGCGTCATCTCGGCCGTCTCGTCGTCCAGCCAGATGCGGTTGCCGCCGCGCGTCGCCAGCACCTGCCGGCCGATGGCGCGGTGCCGCGCTTCAGCCATGCCGGCACGAATGATCGCCAGCAGCTCCGGCGTGCCAAGCTCCGCGCGCAGCGTCGCGTCGTCCACGCCGAAGTCGTCGGGCGCGGTCTCGATCTGCGTGCGCAGCCGCTGCGCCGTCTCCGCGGCGAAGGCGATCGCCATCGACTCCAGCTCGGGGCCGGCTTCGCCCGCGGCCGCCGCGGCCTCGGCGTAGCGCAGCAGCTCGCTTGCGGCGCGCAGCTCGGTGGCGGCGTAGGCGATGCGCTCGGCCTGCACCTGGTGCTCGTCGATCGCCTTGCCCGCGTTGGTCACGGCTCTGGCGTGCGCCAGGGCGCGGTCCAGCACACCCTGCGCCGCGGCCGTGAGGCGCCGCGCGCCGCCGAGCGAGATCCCCTGCTGCACTGTCGTATTCGTGCTCATCGGTTTGCGCTCCAGTATGAGGCGGGATCAGGACACCGGCGTGCGGCGCGGCATCGTCAGCCAGTAGTCGAGGTCGAGCACGACGGCCGGGTTGTAGGTCTCGCGGCCCGTTTTCTCGTCGCTGAGGCGCAGCGGCACGTCCTCGTGCGCCGGGTTGGCGTTCTTCACGGCGACGAGGCGCAGCCGCAGGGCGCCGGCGTGGGCGGCGCCGGGCAGATCGGCCTTCTCCAGCACGTCCGACCAGGCGTAGATCGTGTCGCCGGCGAAGCTCGGATTGGCGTGCGTGCCGCCGTTCCAGGCGAGCATGCCCAGCGCGTTCTCCAGCCCATTGAAGGAGAGCGAGCGGGCGATCGAGATGATGTGCCCGCCGTAGATCAGCCGCCGGCCGAAGCGCGTATCTTTGGTCAAATGCGCGTCGAAGTGGATGCGCGCCGTGTTCTGGTAGAGCCGCGTGGCGAGCTGCGCCTCGGCCTCTTCGATCGTCATGCCGTCGTTGTGGTGAATGCGCTCGCCGGCCTGGTAGTCCTCGAAGAAGAAGCGGCCGCCCGTGGCGCCGGCGTCGAAGCCCTGCGCCCGCAGCGCCGGCATCGCGCGCAGCGAGGCGGCGGGCACGCTGGCCGGCAGCTCGGGCACGGAGTCGGCGCCGGTCGGTGTCTTCGGGTCGCGCTTATTGACCATCACCCAGCGGTAGAACTCGATAACCTTCTGCTGCTTCTGATTGAAGCCGCGCGTCTGCACGTAGACGATGCCCGTCGCGCCGCTCGACGTTTCTTTGAGGCCGAGCACGGTCGACTCGGCACGCAGCGTGTCGCCGGCGTAGACCGGCAGCAGGAAGCGCACGTCGGCGTAGCCCAGGTTGGCGACGGCATTGAGCGAGACGTCCGGCACGGACTTGCCGAAGACGGTGTGAAAGACGAGCAGGTCGTTGATCGGCTCGCGACGGAAGCCGAGGGCGCGGGCGAACTCGGCGTCGCAGTAGAGCGGGCAGCGGTCGCCGAAGAGGGCGATGTACAGCGCGGCGTCACCCTCGCGCAGCGTGCGCGGCGCGGCGTGGCGCAGCGACTCGCCCTGCGCAAAATCCTCGAAGAAGCGGCCGACGTTGGTCTTGCTGGAACGAGCCGTCTGGCTTGCCATGGGCGCTGCGCTCCGGTGCGGCGGAGAGTGGCGCCGCGCTCGACGTAATGCGATCGAGCGCGGTGCGCTGAGTATACGTCCCGCCGCGGACGAGCGATAGTGCACATTTGCACAATCTATAGACAGGATAGGCTCACCGCCGGGATCCTGGAGCGGCCCGCGGTCGATTACGTTGCCGGCAGGCTAGACGCTGCGCTCAGCTTCGCGAGGGTGCTTCGCTCGGCGGGGCCGCGGAGCGAGGGACTCAGCCCGCGCATCGGTAGGCTGCCGACCAGGCTTCTGCAAATGCTCGGGCAGCCGGTTCGTCGGGAGCACGTGCACCGGCAGTTCGTCGATGTGCATGTCAACGAGTCGATCAAGGACCAAATCGTGCACGTCACTCGGATCATCGAGATCAACCGCGACCCACAGCCATGTTTCGCTCGGGTCATCCCAGCCATGCGTCACGGCAAACTCCGCGTCGGGATAGGCGTGTCGGATCGTATCTTCAAGTTCCTGCACGGCGTGCTGGATGCGCTGCTTGCGCGTTGTTACAGCGGTCATTGTCTCGATCCCCGTCGCTGTACCGCCTCGACGAAGCGGATTGCGGCCCGCACCGCCGACTCGGCACGACTCTTGCTCACGCTTCGGCTGGCATAATCGGCGATGTGGCGGTTGTGGATGAGGTCGCTCAGTACGCCGCGCAACTCGCGGTCGTACAAATGCCGCTGGCCGATCAGCACTCCGACAAATCGGCTTGCGACGAAGTCGTGCCTCCAACCGCTCGTTGCCCGCAAGTCTGCGCGAATCAGCGCCACGATCGCGGCGAGAAAGCAGGCATAGTAGGCGCGGCTCGCACAGGTATTGTAGCGCCCCGCCGTCTGATCGCTTTGCGCCGCCGCCAGGTTTTCGAGTGCCTTGGCGAGGTAGTCTTCGGCGTCGCTGATCGTGCACCTCCACTCGCCCCATTCTGCGACGACTTCCACACTCAGCGCTGTTCGATGCCAGCCCAGCGCAGTGAGAGCGCCATGATCTCCGGCGTGAGCTGGTGGCCGCCCTCGAACTCGTGGTAGGTCAGGTCGTAGCCGTTGAACTGCAACTGCGGCGCCAGCATGCGGCTGGTGGCGTTGATCGGCAGCACCTGGTCCTGCGTGCCGTGCGTAATCAGGATCCGCGGCAGGCCCACCAGGCTCGGTGGCCAGCAGAAGCCGGGCGAGTTCGCCAGGATGTGCGTAAACAGGTCGCCGTTGGCGAGCCCGAGACCCAGCGCATACGAGGCGCCATCGGAGAAGCCCTCGATAAGGCAGTGCGCCGGGTCGACGTTCACACGGGCGAACAGCTCGCGCAGCGCCGTGTCGATGCGGGCCACATCGCTGCCGTAGCCGCCGATCAGCACGTCCCAGGTGCGCGTCTCCGAGCTGGGACAGAGCACGACCATGCCGAACGCCTCGGCCGTCTCGCGCCAGCGGCCAAGCATCCGCTCGCCGGTACCCGTGGCTCCATGCAGCGCCAGCATGAAGGGGGCCGGCCGCGCATGGACGTACGAGGCCGGCACGAGCAGCACACCGTCCCAGCCGGCACTCGGTGGCGCAACGTGCTCGCCGGGCGGATACGGCTGCGCGTTCGCGGCGGAGCGGCGCGGCCTCGCGGTAAAGCGCCCCGCCCCGTAGCCTTCGGGCAGCCGTTCGCTCGCCTGCGCCATCACGCACACTCCCGGCCAATCGCGGCGGCGCCAGCGTACCATTTTGCCGTGGCCCGCTTCGGTGGTTGGCTGGGTTGGTTAACAGCCGTCTGATTTGTGATTTGCAAGGACAGGCGATGGATAGCATCCAGCTTGCTGAGCGCGGCTTCGGCAATTGGCACGGTTTTGCTCCGAATCATGAGGACGCGTTGGTGTCGATGCTGCCATCTCAGCCAGGCGTGTACGCCATCCGGCGCAGGACACCGATCTGTCGCTTCATCGGTTCCTCAGATCTCGCCTACATCGGCTCCGCGTCCAATCTGCGGGGGCTCAAGGGCCGGATCAGGCAGTACTTCCACCCTGGGCCGACGCAATACACAAACCAGCGGATACGGGCGCTGATCGCCGCATCGCCGGACTACGAAATTGGCTACGTCAGGACAGATACGGCGATGGCCGCCGTGATGTTGGAGTCCACCCTGCTCGAACGTTACGAGGCTGAGCACGGCGAACTGCCGCCCCTGAACCACCGCCACTAAGCTGCGGGCAATCCTTAGCTCGCGTGCTTTGACGGGCTGCCGGCGCGCTCCTACGATGAAGCGGAGCGAGCGCCGGGCGGCGCTTTGCGCTGGCGCGATGGCCCTCCCGACCTGGGTGTGGGCGCGGACCGGCGCTGCACGAAGGAGAGAACGCCATGCGTGAGGCCGTGATCTGCACCCCGCTGCGAACTCCGGTAGGCCGCTTCGGCGGCGCCCTGCGCGACGTGCAAGCAGAGGACCTGGCGGCGCTGGTGGTCGAGAAGGTGCTGGAGCGCTCCGGCCTCAAGGGCGAGCAGGTGGACGACGTGATCTTCGGCCACTGCTACCCCAACGGCGAGACGCCGGCGATGGGCCGCCTGGCGCCGCTGCACGCCGGCCTGCCGGTCGAAGTCCCCGGATTCCAGCTCGACCGCCGCTGCGGCTCCGGCCTGCAGGCGATCTGCCTCGCGGCGATGGAGGTGCAGACCGGCGTGGCCGACGTGGTGCTGGCCGGCGGTGTGGAGAGCATGAGCAACGCCGAGTTCTACAGCACGCAGACGCGCTGGGGGCCGAACCGCGGTGAGATCAAGCTGATGGACCGGCTCGACCGTGGCCGCGTCACCGCCGGCACCTACCGCTATCCGGTGGATGGCGGCATGCTGGAGACGGCCGAGAACCTGCGCAAGCAGTACAACATCCCGCGGCAGGAACAGGACGAGTACGCGCTGCGCAGCCACCAGCGCGCCGTCGCCGCGATCGAGAACGGCAAGTTCGACAACGAGATCGTGGCCGTGCCGGTGCCGGCGAAGAAGGGCGAGGGCACGCTCTTCGGCCGCGACGAGCATCCCCGCGCCGACACCACGCTGGAGAAGCTCGCCGCGCTGCGCCCCGTGCGGCTGCGCCAGGATCCCGACGCGACCGTGACCGCCGGCAACGCCAGCGGCGAGAACGACGCCGCGGCCTGCTGCATCGTCACCTCGCCTGAGAAGGCCGCCGAGCTGGGCCTCCAGCCGCTGGGCAAGCTGCGCTCCTGGGGCGTGGCCGGCGTGCATCCGGCCTACATGGGCATCGGCCCCGTGCCGGCGACGAAGAAGGCGCTGGAACGGGCCGGCCTCTCGCTGGCCGATATGGAGCTGATCGAGCTGAACGAGGCGTTCGCCGCGCAGGTACTCGCGGTCACGCGCGAATGGAACTTCGGCGAGCGTGACTTCGACCGCACCAACGTCAACGGCTCCGGCATCTCGATCGGCCATCCCGTGGGCTGCACCGGCGTGCGCGTCATGGCGACGCTGCTGAACGAGATGGAGCGGCGCAACGCGCAGTTCGCGCTGGAGACGATGTGCATCGGCGGCGGCCAGGGGATCGCCGCCGTCATCGAGCGCGTCGCGTAGGGAACAGGTGACGGGTTACAGGTGACAGTGAGGGGCGGCTCGCGGGCCGCCTCTTCACATTCCTGCATGGGGAGCACAGGTATGAGCGAGGGAGCGGCGCACCCGATCTGGAACCTGATGGGGCTGCTGTTCAAGGCGCACCCGTGGCACGGCGTGGCGATCGGCTCGGAGGCGCCGCGCCGCGTCACGGCCTACATCGAGATCGTGCCGGCCGACACGGTGAAGTTCGAGATCGACAAGGTCAACGGCTACCTGCGCATCGACCGGCCGCAGCAGTTCTCCAACATCTGCCCCTCGCTCTACGGCCTGATTCCGCAGACGCTCTGCGCCGAGCGCGTGGCCGAGCTGTGCATGGCGAAGACCGGCCGTGAAGGGATCGTCGGCGACGGCGACCCGCTCGACATCTGCGTGCTCACGGAGAAGACGCTCAGCCACGGCGATGTGCTGGTCGAGGCGATCCCGATCGGCGGCCTGCGCCTGATCGACGGCGACGAGGCCGACGACAAGGTCGTGGCGGTGCTCAAGGGCGATGCCGTTTACGGCCGCGCACAGGACATCTCCGAGTGCCCGGAGAGCGTGCTGGAGCGGCTGAAGCACTACTTTTTGACCTACAAGCAGGACCCGGAGTCGCCGCAGCGCAAAGTCGAGATCGACGGCGTCTACGGCGCGGCCGAGGCGCACGAGGTCATCGTCCGCAGCCAGCAGGACTACCAGGCGCGCTTCGCCGGCATCTATTCATTGCTCAAAGGCTGAAGGGCTGAAGGGCCGAGCGTCGGCCCTCGGCCCTCACCCCCGTCCCCCTCTCCCAATCCTGGGCGAGGGGCGATCGTGCGCAGCACGACTCGACCGGCGTCGGGTTAACCGTGTTGATCATGGAACGCTCCGGGCTGGATCGTCTCCTTCCCCCAGGATTGGGAGAAGGAGAGACGAGAGGATGAGGGCCGACCGCCGCGCATCGATCGCTGCGATCCCCTGTGCTAGAGTGCGCAACGGGACCGCCGTCAACCACTCAAGCGCGCGGACCGTTCGGAGTCTTCAAGCCTCAGCGTTCGATCCCTCTCGCCGTGAAATCTACACGGCAGTCACCATGCTGGGGGTGAGCGCCATGGGCGAGTAAGCGCCCATCCAATACCAAAGCTTGCCCCATACGACCATCGGAGATCTCTCATGAAGATCCACGAGTACCAGGCGAAGTCGATTCTCGACGAGTTCGGCGTGCCGATCCCGAAGGGGCGCGTCGCCACCACGGCGGCCGAGGCCCGCGCCGTCGCCGAGGAGCTGGGCGGCAAGGTCGTGGTCAAGGCGCAGATCCACGCCGGCGGGCGCGGCAAGGGCGGCGGCGTCAAGCTCGCCAACAGCGCCGACGAGGCCGAGCGCGTCGCCGGCCAGATCCTCGGCATGCAGCTCGTCACGCACCAGACCGGGCCGGAGGGCCAGATGGTCAAGAGCGTGCTGGTCGAGGAGCAGATGCAGGTGCAGCGCGAGCTGTACGTCGCCGTGTTGGTGGACGGCGCGATCGGCGAGCCGGTGATGATGGCCAGCGCCGCCGGCGGCATGGAGATCGAAGAAGTCGCCGCGGCGACACCGGAAAAGATCTTCCGCGTCGCCATCGACCCGGCCACCGGCTTTCAGCCCTACATGGCGCGCGAGCTGGCCTTCAACATCGGCCTCACCGGCGATGCCCTGCGCCCGGCCACCCAGCTCATGACGGGCCTCTACAACGCCTTCGCCGCCAAAGACGCCTCGCTGGCCGAGATCAACCCGCTCGTCGTCACGGCGGATGGCCGCGTGCTGGCGCTGGACGCCAAGTTCAACATCGACGACAACGCGCTCTTCCGCCACAAGGAGATCGCCGAGCTGCGCGACGTGGACGAGGAAGACCCGCTGGAAGTGCAGGCCAAGGCGCACGGCATCGACAACTACATCAAGCTCGACGGCAACATCGGTTGTATCGTCAACGGCGCCGGCCTGGCGATGGCGACGATGGACACGATCAAGCTGGCGGGCGGCGAGCCGGCCAACTTTTTGGACATCGGCACGGTGAACAACCCGGAGCGCGTGGCCAGCGCCCTGCAGGTGATCATCGAAGACCCCTCGGTGAAGGCGATCCTGGTCAACATCTTCGGCGGCATGGCGCGCGTGGACGTGATCGCGCAGGGCGTGATCGAGGGCTTCCACCGGCTCGATCTGAAGATCCCCGTCGTCGCGCGCCTGGAGGGCACGAACCTCGAAGAAGGCGAGCGGCTGCTGAACGAATCCGGCCTGCCCGTGATCCGCGGCAAGGACCTGGGTGAGGCGGCGAAACTGGCCGTGCAGGCGGCGGGCAAAGCCTGAGGTCGCGGCGTAGCGCACGCGAAGGCGTAGTCCGCGCGGCCGCGTCCGTCGCGGGTAGAGGGAGAGATCGGCGTGAGCGTTCTGGTCGACGAGAACACGCGGCTGCTGGTGCAGGGCATCACCGGCGGCGAGGGCAGCCAGCACGCCCGGCGCAGCATCGCCTACGGCACGAAGGTCGTCGCGGGCGTGACGCCGGGGCGCGGCGGGCAGAAGTTCGACGAGACGGTGCCCGTCTTCAACACCGTGCGCGAGGCCGTGGCGGAGACCGGCGCCAACGTCAGCATCATTTACGTGCCGGCGCCCTTCGCCGCCGACGCAATCCTCGAGTCCGCCGAGGCCGGCATGCCGCTCGTCGTCTGCATCACCGAGGGCATCCCGGTGATGGACATGGTGATGGTGCGCCGGGCACTGCAGGGCGGCAAGACGACGCTGATCGGCCCCAACTGCCCCGGCGTGATCACGCCCGGCGCCCAGTGCCGCGTCGGCATCATGCCGGGCCAGGTCTTTGCGCCGGGCAGCGTGGGCGTGATCTCGCGCTCCGGCACGCTCGTCTACGAGGCGGTAGCGCAGCTCACCAACCTGGGCATCGGCCAGTCGAGCTGCGTGGGCGTGGGCGGCGACCCGGTGATCGGCACGCGGCAACGCGAGGTGCTGGAGCTGTTCAACGACGACTCGGAGACGGCGGCGCTGGTGCTGATCGGCGAGATCGGCGGCAGCGCCGAGCAGGAGGCGGCCGAGTACATCAAGGCGAACGTGAAGAAGCCGGTCGTCGCCTTCATCGCTGGCGCCACGGCGCCGCCCGGCCGGCGCATGGGCCACGCCGGCGCGATCATCTCCGGCAACTCCGGCACCGCCGAGGCGAAGAAGCAAGCGCTGCGCGAGGCCGGCGCCGTGATCGTGGACAGCCCCGCCGAGATCGGCGCCACCACGCGGCGCGTGCTGAAGGAGCACGGGCTGGCGTAGCCATCGGCCCTCACCCTCACCTCATCTGTGTGGCCCCTCTCCCTCTCCCAATCCTGGGAGAGGGAGAGGGGCGATCCTGGGGAGGAAGTTCCGCTGCGGCGTCGTGGTAGCGATCTGCTGTAGGGGCGCACGGCGTGCGCCCGTCGCGGCAGCGACGCGACGGTCAACCTGACAACGCTCCGGCTTGATCTGCGCGCCATCGCCCCTGCTCTCCCATGCGCGCTTGTACAGCCGCGGATCTCCTGCAGCCGTGCGCGTGGGGAGCGGGGACGGGGGTGTGAGGGCCGCCCCCTCACGCCGGCATGGGCAGCAGGCCAAGCACCGCGGCCCGCGCCTCGGCGGCGACGAACAGGCTGCCCGTGGCCAGCACCAGGTCGCCGCCGCCGGCTTCGCTCAGCGCGGCGTCCATCGCCGCCGGCACGTCCGGGGCGAGGCGCACCATCATGCCGGCATCCTGAAACGCCTGGCCGACGTTCGCGGCCGCCGCCGCGCGCGGGTGCTGCGCCGCCGTGGCGATCACCGTCGGGTCGAGCGGCGTGAAGGCGGCGGCGATCGTGGCGAGATCCTTGTCGCTCGAGGCGCCGACGACCAGGTAGAAGCCGCGGTGCGGCAGGTCCTCGCGGACCGTTTGCGCCAGGCGGCGGGCCGAATCCGGGCTGTGGGCGCCGTCGACCACGACGAGCGGGCTGCGCTTCAGCACCTCGACCCGCGCCGGCCAGCGCACCTCCGCCAGACCCGCCGCCGCGCTCTGCGGCGCGAACGGCACACCGGCGTCGATCAGCTGCTCCATGCCGAGGATCGCCGTGGCCGCGTTCTCCGCCTGGAAGCGGCCGACCAGCGGCAATTTGAGCCGGTATTCGTCGCGCGGCGTGCGCAGGCGCAGCTCCTGCCCATCGAGGCTTGAGCGCCCGCGCGAAAGCTGGCAGGCGGATGCGACTTCGAACAGCGTGGCGCCGCGTTCGGCGCAGGCCGCGCGCAGCACCTCGGCGGCGCTCTCGCGTTGCAGGCCCATCACCGCGCGCACGCCGGGCCGCAGGATGCCGGCCTTGTCCGCGGCGATCTGCTGCACCGTGTCGCCAAGAATCTCGGTGTGCTCCAGGCCGATCGGCGTGAAGACGCAGAGTTGCTTCTCGTCCAGCACGTTGGTCGCATCCAGCGTGCCGCCCAGCCCGACCTCGACCACCTGCCAGGCGGCGTCCTGTTCGCGAAAGTGCAGGAAGCCGAGCGCGGTGAGCAGCTCGAACGTCGTCAGCTTCGCGCCGGCGCCGGTCAGCTCTTCGACGTGCGGCCGCATCAGGTCGCAGAGCCGTGCGAAATCGGGCTCGGCGATCGGCTCGCCGTCCACCTGCATGCGCTCGCGGATCGTGTGCAGGTGCGGGCTGGTGAAGAGGCCCGTGCGCAGGCCGCAGGCGCGCAGCAGCACCGCGATCATCGCCGCCACGCTGCCCTTGCCCTTGCTGCCGGTGATGTGCACCGTGCCGCGCCCGCGCTGCGGCTCGCCAAGGCGCGTCAGCAGCTCCCGCAGCGGCCGCAGCTCGCGCCGCGCGGCCGTGGCTCGGTCAAGCGGCGTCATCTCGTAGTTGGCGAAGGAGAGCAGCCAGTCCGCCGCCTCGACAAACTCCATGGTGCGCCCCATGCCCGTCTCGCCGTTCATTGTACGGCTGTACGGCTGTACGGCTGTACGGACGCGCCGGCTTCAAAAGTGCTCCATGCCTTCCGGGTCTTTCCAGGCCGAGGCGAGCCAGTCGTCTTTGGCCGCGGGCGGGGGGATCCAGGGCGGCAGCGGCATCAGCAGCCGATCGGACAGCGCGAACACGTACGGCTCATAGGAGCGGCGCAGGCGGGTGAGCTTTTTGGCGCCGTCGCTGTCCGGCGTGAGCGGCACGCCGGCGGCGGTCAGCGCCGAGCAGACGTTGGCGAGCTGTTCGGAGGGCAGGCGCTCCGGGTGATCCAGCCGCGGCTCCAGCACCATCACCTGGCAGAGATCCACCGCCGCGTGGCGGGCGATGGCGAACGTCAGGCGGGCCGGCCGCGCGGGAACGCCTTCGATGCCGGAGAGCACCAGCGCGCAGGCGTCGAGCACGGCCGTGATCGCGGCCAGCCACGACTGGTTGTCGTGCTGGGAGCGGAAGAAGGTGAGCAGCGGATAGGAGAGATGGCTCTCAAGCAGCTCCGCCGCCCAGCGCTCCCAGTCGGCCAGCAGCCTTGCCAGGCCGTCGATGTCGTTTTCGCGGGCGTAGCGCACGATCAGCTCAAGGCCGCCGGGCGGCGAGCCGGCGCGTGCGTCCAACAGGGTGATCGCCGTCTCGCGGCGCGAGAGCGACTGGTAGAAGGCGGGAAGATAGCCGACGACGAGACCGAGCAGGCCGAAGCCGGTGCCGGCCTCGATCACGGTCACAATGCGTCCGGCCTCGCCCAGCGGCGCCACGTCGCCGAGGCCGAGCGTGAAGAACGTCGTGCCGCTGAAATAGAGATAAGCGATCAGGCCGCTCGTTCCCTTCGGCGCCACCAGCTGGGTTTCGACGCCGCGCTGCAGCAGCGCGTAGCCGACGATCAGCGCGATCGCCCAGCTCACCAGCAGCAGCAGCAACGAGAGCGGGCCGAAATAGCTGAGAAAGCTCT
The DNA here is from genome assembly GCA_035310145.1 of Dehalococcoidia bacterium. NCBI lineage: Bacteria > Bacillati > Chloroflexota > Dehalococcoidia > Dehalococcoidia bacterium. Next base: position 22,076 of record DATGEL010000094.1, on the reverse strand, counting down.
CGCGCCGGCCGCCGCGCAGGCGCCGGGCGATCAGGGTCCACACCGCCCAGATGCTCAGGTAGAACAGCCGCGTCAGCCGGAAGCGGCGCGAGACGCGGCGCGGCAGCACGATCGTCTCGAACACGTCCCAGAGCACGATCGCCACGAGCGCCACGCCGCCGGCCACCGCGAGCGCATCGAGCCACACCATCGAGCCGCATCGCCTCCCACGTCCGCTGACAGGTTACTGGTTACAGGCAACAAGGCGGCCCGGGGCAAACCCGCCGGTCATCCGTCACCTCGCCGGCCCGGCCGGTTCGGCCGTCTCAAAGCTCTCGGCAGCCCTCGGAAAGGCCTGCGCCGCCGTGATCGTGTCCAGCCGGCCGCGCTTCGCCGCCTGGTCGTCGGTGACCAGCACCAGTAAGGGAATTTGCCTCTGGCCTCGGCCGTCCACGGCGCCCGCGCCTGACTGAAGCAGCCGGCCGGCAGGCGCGGCGAGCAGCGGGTCGCCGTGTTTGAGCAGCACGTACTGTTCGACGACCTCGGCGCCCATCAGGATCAGCGTGCCGATCAGGTAGGCATAGAACAAGAAGGCGATCACGGCGCCGAGCGTGCCGTAGACCTTGTCGAAGTGGCCGAAGTAGCGGGCGTAGAGGCTGAAGCCGAAGCTGAGCACGACGAAGCCGGCCGCGGCGAACAGGGCCCCCGGCCAGACGTCACGCCAGTGCATGTGCGGCGGCGAGGCCCAGGCGTAGAGCACGCCGAACGCCAGGAAGACGATGCCCAGCGGCGCCACGATCAGCAGCAGGCCGAGCGGGTAGGCCACGATGCCGCCGGCGTCTTTGCCGAGCACCTGCTCGGTGATCTTCGTCACCACCGTCAGCAACGCGGTGGCGGCGATCGAGAGGCTCAGCATGATCGCCAGGCCGAAGACCGCGCTCAGATCCTTGATCTTCTGCACCACCCACGGCGACTTCTGCTGCCGCTGCCAGATCACGTTGAGTCCCGTACGGATGGCGGTGAACACGGCGCTGCCCGACCACAGCGCGCCGACCAGCGCGATGATGCCCAGGCTCGCGCGGCCGCTCGTGGCCGCCATCACCTGCTCGCGCACGTTGGCGGTCGAGCCGCCGCCGAGGGCGCTGGTGAGCTTGTCCACCAGCGAGTTGCGCTGCGAATCACTCATGAAGTAGCCGGCGAAGGCGACGAGGAAGACCGCCATGGGAAAGATCGAGAACAGCGTGGAGTAGGCGATCGCCGCCGCGAAACTGGCGCCCCGCGCCTCGCCGTAGCCTTTTCCCGTCTGCTGCACGAAGCGGAACAGCGCCTTCATCGCAATCACCTGTCTCGTCGCCGTCGCGCGCTCGGCGCCCGCGGCCGCGGCGTTCGCTCGCGGGTGCAGCGGGCCGCCGTGCCAGCGATGATAGCGCCGCGGACGTGCCGGCGTCAGTCACCCGCGCTGCCCCTACCTCGATGCCGGCCGCGTCCTGTACCGTGGGCGCTGTGATGCCCCGCCGGAGGTCCGATCGTGACCGCTCCTGCTGCTCGTACCGTGATCCGCGCGGGCTGGATCATCGCGCACGACGGCCGCGGCCACCGGTTGCTGCGCGACGGCGTCGTTGTGATCGAGGGCGACACGATCGCGCACGTCGGCACGAGCTTCGAAGGCAGCGCCGATCGCGAGATCGACGCCCGTGACCGGGTGCTCACGCCCGGCCTGATCAGCACGCACGCGCACATCGCCGGCTCGCCGCTCGATCGCTCCTTCATCGAAGACGTGGGCAATCCGCAGTTCTATAACTCCGGCCTCTTCGAGATGCTGCCGGTGCGCGGCGCCGCGCAGGACGCCGAGGGCACGCGCGCCTGCGTCGAGTTCTCGATCGTGGAAATGCTGCGCGGCGGCTGCACCACGGTGGCGGAGATGGGCGGCGCGGGCGAGATCGTGGCGGAGATGGCCGGGCGCTACGGTATGCGCGTGTATATCGCGCAGGGCTACCGTTCGGGCCGCTGGCTGACGCGTGACGGCAGGCAGGTGAGCTGGGAGTGGGACGAAGAGGGCGGGCGGCAGGGTCTGCAGCGTGCCCTCGACTTCATCGACCGGAACGACGGCGCCCACGGTGGCCTGGTGCGCGGTTTTCTCTCGCCGTCGCAGGTCGATACCTGCACGGCGGAGCTGCTGTGCGAGTCGTACCGCATCGCCGAGCAGCGCCGCCTCCCCATGCAGGTGCACACCTCGCAGTCGGTGAACGAGTTCCAGGAGATGCTGCGCCGCCACGGCCGGACGCCGATCGCCTGGCTCAACGCGATCGGCGCGCTCGGCCCGCGCACGATCCTCGGCCACGCGATCATCATCGGCGGCAGCTCCTGGGCGAACTACCCGCCCGGCGACCTGCAGACGATGGCCGAGAGCGGCTGCTCGGTGGCGCACGCGCCCTGGGTCTTCGCCCGGCGCGGCATCGCCATGGAGTCCTTCGCCCGCTACAACGAGGCCGGCATCAACATGTCGCTGGGCACGGATACCAACCCGCAGAACATGATCGAGGCGATGCGCTGGGCCGCGGTGATCTCCAAGATCGTGGACCGGCGCACACTCGTCGCCAGGGCCGCCGACGTGTTCGACGCGGCCACGCTGGGCGGAGCGCGGGCGCTGGGTCGCGACGACCTGGGGCGCATCGCGCCGGGCGCGAAGGCAGACCTGGTGCTCTGGCGGGCGCAAAGCTGGAACATGACGCCGCTGCGAGACCCGGTGAAGAACATCGTCTTCAACGCCGGCACGGAGGACGTGGCTGAGGTCTTCGTCAACGGGCGGCAGGTGGTGCGCGACGGCCGCGTCGAGGGCGCGGACGAGCAGCGCATCCTTGCCGCCTTGCAGGCGGGCGGCGAGCGCATGTGGCCGCGCATGGCCGAGTTCGACTGGGCGGGCCGCGGCGCCGACGCGCTCTCGCCGCAAACGTACGGCGAGGGCACAGGGAACAGGGAAGAGAGGGCGTAGGGCGGAGGGCGGAGAACGTTCTCCCCTCTCCCAGGATTGGGAGAGGGGTCGGGGGTGAGGCGACCGATCATGCGTGCACTGGACGATGTTCGCGTGCTCGACCTTTCCACGTCGATCGCCGGCGACTACTGTACGAAGCTGCTGGCCGACCTCGGCGCGGACGTGATCAAGGTCGAGCCGCCGGGCGGCGATCCGGTGCGGCAGCTTGGTCCTTTCCGCGGCGGCAAGGCGGACGCGGAGACGGGTGGCCTGCACCTCTACCTCAACGCCAATAAGCGCTCGATCGTCGCCGACCTGGAGAAAGACGCCGGCCGTGAGCGCGTGCGCGAGCTGAGCCGCGATGCCGACATGCTGGTCGAGACGTTGGCGCCAGGCCGCCTGCCGGCGCTCGGCCTCGGCTACGAGGCGCTGGCGCGGGCGAATCCCCGGCTGATCGTCGCCTCGCTCACGCCCTTCGGCCAGAGCGGGCCGTGGAAGGACTGGCTGAGCGACGAGATCGTCGAATTCGCCCTCGGCGGCTACATGTACTTCGCCGGCGACGCGCGGAAACCGCCGCTGCTGGTGCCCGGCTTCCAGGGCGGCTTCCAGCTCGGCACACAGGCGGCGGTGCATCTGCTGGCGGCGCTCTTTCACCAGCGCGAGACGGGCGCCGGCCAGCAGATCGATGCCTCGGGCATGGAGGCGTTTCTCTCCGCACACTCCTGGCTGACCACGGCCTGGTCGCACGCGGGCACGGTGCTGCGCCGCACCGCCTCCGACCTGACCCGCTGCAAGGACGGGTGGGTCTTCTATTTCCAGGGTCCGTTCAGCACCAACATCCTGCTGTTGCTCGAGCGGCCCGATCTGCTCGAAGATCCGCGCTTCGCCGACCACGCCTCCTGGATTGCCAACGGCGCGGTCATCAAAGAGCTGTGGGAGGCGTGGTGCACCGACCGCACGAAGGCCGAGATCTACCACGCTGCCCAGGAGCTGCGCATCCCCGTAGCGCCGGTCAACACGGTGGCCGATCTGTTCGTCTCGCCGCAACTCGCGGCGCGCGACTGGTTTGTCGAGGTCGAGCAGCCGCGCGCGGGACGGGTGCGCCAGCCCGGCTTCCCCTACAAGCTCAGCGCCACACCGCCGGCGATCGCGCGGCCGGCGCCGCTGCTCGGCGAGCACGAGGCGGCAGCGGGCAAGGCGCAGTGGGCAGGCGGGGATGCGTCTGAACCGCGCCGGCCGGCAGCGGATCCGGCCGCGGGTGGCTCGGCGCGCCGGCTGGCGCTGGACGGCGTGCGCGTGCTTGAGCTGACGGCCAACTGGGCCGGGCCGCTGGCCGGGCGGCTGCTCGCCGACCTGGGCGCCGAGGTGATCAAGATCGAGCTGGCCTCGAAGCCGGCCACCCGGGCGCTGTTTTACCCCGGCAACGACCCGATGAAGTACCACTACAATCGCGCCGCCTACTTCAACCTGCTCAACCGCAACAAGTACGGCATCTCCCTGAACCTGGCCAAGCCGGCGGGCAAGGAGGTCTTCTGGCAACTGCTGCGCCGCGCCGACCTGGTGATCGAGAACAACAGCGCCCGCGTGATGCACAACCTCGGCCTCGACTACAAGCACCTGCGCGCCGTCAACCCGCGCGTCACGCTGGTTTCGATGTCCGGCTACGGCGGCAGCGGCCCCGAGCGGGACTACGTCGCCTACGGCTCGACCATCGAAGCCACCTCCGGCCTCGCCGCGCTCACCGGCTACGGGCCGGACGAGCCGTTCCGCACCGGCAGCTACTACGCCGACCCGATCACCGGCGCCCACGGCGCGATCGCGGCGCTGGCGGCGCTGCACGCGCGCCGGCAACGCGGCGAGGGCCAGTTCGTGGACATGGCCCTGAACGAGGTCGCCGCCGCCTTCTTCGGCGAGGCGCTGATGGACTACGCGCTCAACGGCACGGTGCGCGAGCCGCGGGGCAATCGCTCGCCCCGCTGCGCGCCGCAAGGCGCCTACGCCTGCACCGGCGCCGACGCCTGGGTGGCGCTCGCCGTGCGCGACGACGGCGAGTTTGAGAAGCTCTGCCGTGCGATCGGCCGCGAGGAGCTGGCCGGCGAGGCGCGCTTCGCCACGCAGGCGGCGCGGCAGGCACAGCACGACGCACTCGACGAGATCCTCTCCGCCTGGGCGAAGACGGTCGATCACAACGAGGCGGCGCGGCTGCTGCAGGCGGCGGGCGTGCCGGCGGCGCCGGTGCTCGCCAACTGGGAGGCGCTCTCCAATCCGCACCTGTTCGCGCGCGGCTTCTACGTGCCGATCGTGCATCCGGAGGCGGGGGTCTTCCCCTTCCCCGGCGCACCGTGCAAGCTGAGTGAAACGCCGGTGACGGTGCGGTTGCCCGCGCCGCGCTTCGCCGAGCACAACGAGTACGTCTACCGCGAGCTGCTGGGGCTGCCCGCCGCCTCGGTCGTGGAGTTGCGCGAGCAGGGCGTGATCGACGACACGCCCGTCACGCCGATGCTCGGCAAGCTTTGAGCCTCGGCAATCGCCGGCTCGCGCGGAGCACGGCCCGGAAGACGCTGCAGGGGACCGCGGACGGCGGATCCCGGCGTCGGGGATAGCAGCGCTTGCCACGAGCAACGGTTCTGACCGCCTTCGCGCGCGGACTCGTCGCGTCGGCGGTGCTGTGCCTGCTGCTGCACGGCGCGGCGCCGCGGCCGGCAACGGCGCAGGGCCTTGCCCCCGGCCTGTCCGAGCAGGATCTGCTGGTGCTGCTGCCCTACCGCCTGGCGAGCGACGAGTTGCCTGCCGGCTTCGAGGTCTACGAGGAGACCGCGACGCCGAACGCCGCCCTCGCCTTCGGCGCTCCGCCCGCTGTCCGCGAGGCGACGCTTGCCGCACTGCAGGGCGCCGGCCGGATCACCGGCCTGCAGCAGACCTTCGTGCCGACGGCGCGCGGTAATGGCACGGTCGCCAGGTTCTTGCTTTCGCTGTATTCGGATGAAAACGCCGCCGCCGCCGCGGTCGGCCAGACGGAGCCGCCGGGCGACAGCCCTGCCGAGGCGCTCGACGCCTCTGCGCTGGGCGATGGGGCGCGCCTGCTGCACCAGGCGGCCTCACCCTCGACACCGGAGCTGTTCGTGGCCGTCTGGGGTGTGGGGCCGCTGCAGATGGCCGTCACCGTCCAGGGCCCCGACGCCGGCGTGGACCTGGTCACGAGCTTCGCGCTCACGGTGCAGCAACACGCCGCGGAGGACGGCGGCATCGCCGGTTCGCTCCCGATCGCGCCGCGCAACGACGGACCGGCGCTGCACGCCGGCGAGGACCTGGAGCAGGCGCAACTGCCGGACGCCGCGGCTCCGGCCGGTTTCGATCGCGGCGGAAGCTACCTCTGGAGCAATGAGCAACTCGTGCTCGACGCGCGCCAGCCCGAGGCGATCGCCCACCTGATCGTCGCCGAGTGGGGAAGGGTGGCGGCGTCCGCGCAGTATTTCACCAGCAGCGACGCCAGCCGCACGCTGCTGACCACGGCGCTTGCCGTTTTTGTCGATCCCTTCGGCGCGCAGCGGGCCGTCGAAGACGTGTCGCTCACCGCGGCCACCCGCCAGGCCGTGCTGCCGCTCAATCCGCCGGTGCAGCTGGGCGAAGAGACGATCGCCTACCGCGCCACCGTGCGCTGGCCGCGGGCCGAGCTGCGCGAAAGCTACACGATCCAGTGGCGGCACGGCGCCGTCGCGCTCAGCATCACGGTGAACGTGCCCGCGGGCAGCCCACAGCCGGCCTATCTCGCCGCCGTGGCCGCCGCGCTCGACGCGGCCTATCTGGACGCCGGCCAGCCCGACGGCGGCGGTGCGCCGATGAGCGGCGGCGCAGCGGCCTACACGACGCCGGCCTCGTGCAGCGCCGCGATCTCGGCGTCGGTGTAGCCGGCCTCGCGCAGGATCTCGCCGGCGTGCTCGCCCAGCTTCGGCGCCAGCCGGCGCAACGCCCACGGTGTCTCCGAGAGCTTGACCGGATTGCCGATCGTGCGCAGCGGCCCGAAGGCGGGGTGGTCGGTCTCGATCACCATCCGCCGCGCCCGCGCCTGCGGGTCGTCCAGCATCTGCGCCACGTCGTTGATCGGCCCGGCGGGGATGCCGGCTTGCTCCAGGGCGCAGAGCAACTGTTCAGAGGGCTTCAGGCGGGTGCGCTCGCTCAGCAGCGCGGCTAGCGCTTGATAAGCGCGCATGCGCTTCGGCTGCGTGTCGAAGCGCGGGTCGGAAGCCAGCGCTTCCACGCCCAGCACCGTGCAGAGCCGCCGGAACAATGTCTGGCTGCCGGCGCCGATCACGATGTAGCCGTCGGCAGTGGGGAAGGCCTGGTAAGGCGCGCTGAGCGGATGCGCGGAACCCATGCGCCCCGGCGCCTCGCCCGTGTCCAGGTACTTCGCCGTCTGCCAAACCGACCAGGCCACGCCCGTCTCAAACAGCGAGCAGTCCATGCGCTGGCCGCGGCCGGTGAGATGCCGCGCCTGCAGGGCGCAGAGCACGCCGTAGGCGCCGAACATGCCCGTGCCCAGGTCGGTGACGGGAAAACCGGCCTTGTTCGGGGCGCCGGTTTCCTCGCCGGTCACGCTCATCAGGCCGCTCATCGCCTGCGCTACGAGATCGAGGCCGCCGCGCTCGTGGTACGGCCCGGTCTGGCCGAAGCCGGAGATCTGCGCGTAGATCAGCCGCGGGTTCAGGGCGCTCAGCGCCTCGTAGCCCAGCCCGATCGAGTCCATGTAGCCGGGGCGGTGGTTCTCCAGCAGGATATCGGCGCCCGCGGCCAGCCGCCGCACGATCTCGCGGCCGCGCTCGTCCTTGAGGTTCACCACCAGGCTGCGCTTGTTGCGGTTGACCATGCTGAAGGCGCGGCTGACCGTCTCGCGCGGCTCGCCCCAGCCGCGCGTCGTGTCGCCGGAGCCGGGCCGCTCGATCTTGATCGTCTCGACGCCCATGTCGGAGAGCAGCATCGAGCAGTACGGCCCCGCGAGGTTCTCCGTCACATCGACCATGCGCAGACCTTCCAGCGGCAGCGGCATAGTCTGTTCCTCCCGGCCGGCGCGGCGGCCCGTCGCGCTGCATGGTACCGCCCGCGCGGGCGTTTCGGCCAACCGGGCGGGTGCGTATACTGGCCGGTGCCCGGCGCCACGCCCGCGCCGGAGAGTCTCCCGCGGCGGAACGTCGTGACGCAGCGCCATTCGGGCATGCCCGCCGGCCTCTCCGAGGACCGGCTGGACCGCATCAAGCGTGTCTTTAAAGACGTGCGCCGCACGCTGGGCGTCTGCTGGGTGGGCGAGCTGTTTGAGCTGCTCGCGGTCTACGATCTTTACCTGCAGGCAGCCTGGCTGCAGCTCAAGCCGTCGGTCGCCTCGGCCTACTTCGAACGCACGGCGCACGAGCTGCAGAGCCGCGCCGGGCGCGCCGTGTACGAGGCGGGCTTCCCCTTCTCCGACCACCGACGGCTGGTCGGCGGCGTCGAAAGCGAAAGCGGCAGCCGTCCGCTGGCCGGCGGCGAGAAGCTGGCGCTGGCCACAACGCTGGATCTGCTGGAACGGATCAACGCCGTCTCGCTGCTGATCGCGACCGCGGCGCGCGATGCGCTGTTGGGCCGCGAGGTGGGCGCCTCACCGCCGCGCACGGGACCGGATGCGGCGCTGCGGCCGGAGCCGGCGCCGATCAGCGTGCGGCTGCGCTGGGCGGAAGGGCTGGCGGCCGACGTCTCCGGCCCGCCCGACGGCGGCTTCGCCAGCCGCGAGTACCTGCTGCTGGCCGCCTGGGGAGACTACTTCGAGACGGTGCGACGCGAGTTGCGGCCGCTGCTGCGCGCCCAGGCCTACGCCCAGGCCGCGGCGCAGCTCGACGTGTACGCGACGGCTGCGGTGCGGGCGCTGCCGTATCCCTTCCGCGCCAGCGGCGAGCTGGCCCGCAGCCTGGGCTACGCGGCCGCGGACGTGAACGACCTGCTGGCGGGCGTGACCGAGGCGCAGAAACGGCTGTGCGAGCTGGCGTTGCAGACGGCCGCGCTGCGCCTGGGCTGGACGGGCGGCAACATGGGCTGAGGCGTGCTACGGCAGCGCCCGCTCCCAGATCGGCTCGCCCATTCCTTCGGCTTCCACGCCGGCGATCTCGGGCACATGTTCGCGCAGCGTGCGCTCGATTCCCAGCTTGAGCGTGAGGGCGCTGAGCGGGCAACCGCCGCAGGAGCCGACGAAGTTGAGCCGCACGGTCATGTCCGCGGTGATTTCGATCAGCTCGACCGTGCCGCCGTCCATCTCGAGGGCGGGGCGGATCACGTCGAGCGCGGCTTCGACCCGGTCGACGAGCAGCGGATTCAGGATCATCGGGGCCGGCCCTCGGCCGCCGTGCGGCCAAACAATTGCTTACATAGCTTAGCGTGTTGGCTGGGCACGGTCAAACTGCCGGCCCGCCCGCTGCCCCTGTTATACTGCGGCTGCTGTGACGCCGCTTAACGTCATTCTCGGCAACCAGGCCTCGGCCATCCTCGTGCTCTCGGTCGTCGGCGTGCTGCTGCTCGCCTGCACCGCCGCCGTGCTCGACTATCTCGGCGGCACCAGCCGCGCGCTGGCGCCGTTCACACTCGTGCGGCCGCGCATGGCCGCCTTCGTCTGGGTGGGGCTGCCGGCGGCGCTGCTGCTCGTCTTTGCGGGCGGTCTGCTGGGCGCGATCAGCTCCGGCAGCGCGGAGACGGGCCGCGGGCTCGACCTGCTGCTCTGGATCGCCAATCTGTCCTTTACGGTCGCGGTGCTGGTCTGCGGCCTCTGTTCGCCGCTGGCGCGGCACTGGGGTCTGGCGCTGGCCGGGTTCGCACTGGGTATGGGCGGGCTGATGGTCTTCCTCGCGCTGATCTCGGCGCTGGGCCTCGGCGACGCCGCCGGACTGATCACCGCCACACCGGACCGCGCCGCTTTCGGCGTGGCGGTCGGCGGCGTGTTTCTCTGCGTCGCGCTGGGCGCCGCCGCCTTGCTGGCGCTCGGCACATACTGCGGGGAGCGTATTTACCTGCTGGCCGCGCACCACCAGCACGCCGGCCAGGCCGGCCACGCCGCCGGCTGAGCCGGCGCAGCCATGCCCATCCGCCGCGGTCCGGAGGAGCCGTGTTCCTGCGCCGGCGCCGTGCCGACCCCGTGGATGCAGTCTTCAAGGATCTGCGCCGCGCTTTTGCCGATCGCATCGCCTGGACTGCCAGTCTGCCCGAGACGCCACCCACCTTCGCTGAGCCGGCACAGCCGCTGCCGCCGGCGCTGCAGGAGCTGCTGCGCGAATGCGGTATCCGCGGCCTCTACCCGCAGCAGGCGCAGGCCTTCGATGCGCTGCACGCCGGCGGCGACGTCGCCATCGCCACGCCGACCGCCAGTGGCAAGACGCTCGCCTTCGCCCTGCCGATCTTCGCCCGCCTGCTGGCCGAGCCGCGGGCCAGAGCGCTGCTGATTGCGCCCACCAATGCGCTCGTCAACGACCAGGCGCGTACGCTCACGGCCTGGGCGCGGGCGTTGCCGCGGGCGCCGGCGGTTGCGGTGCTCACCGGCGCCACATCGGAAGAGGCGCGCCGCGCCCTGCGCGCCGATCCGCCGCGGCTGCTGATCACCAATCCCGAGATGCTGCACCTGAGCCTCTGCGGGCAGCACGTGCTCTGGCGGCGCTTCTGGCCGGGCGTGCAGTTCGTCGTGCTGGACGAGATGCACCTGTATCGCGGCGTCTTCGGCGCGCACCTGGCGATGCTGATGCGGCGGGTGCTGCGTGTCGCGGCGCTGCACGGCGCGCGGCCGCAGATCGCCGGTTGCTCCGCCACGGTCGGTAACCCGGAGCAGCTCGGCGAACGGCTGACGGGCCGCCGCTTGCCGGTGATTCGTGCGGACGGCGCCGGGCGCGGGCCGCGCACGCTGCTGGCGCTGCAGCCGTCGCTGGCTGTCACCGGCGATCGTGGCCAGGCGACGGCGGTCGAGCTGTTCTGCGGCCTGATCGAGCGTGAGATCGGCACGATCCTGTTCGCGCAGACGCGGCGCGGCGTGGAGACGATGTGGCTGCAGGCGCGGGAACGGCTGGGTGCGGAGCTTGGTGGGCGCGTGGCGCCGTACCGCGGCGGCCTGGCGCCGCGCGAGCGGGAACGGATCGAGCGGGACTTGAAGCAGGGAAGGCTGCGCGGCGTGATCGCCACCAACGCGCTCGAACTGGGCATCGACATCGGCGGGCTGGACGCGGCAGTGATCGCGGGCTTTCCCGGATCGCGCGCCTCGTTCTGGCAGCAGGCCGGCCGTGCCGGGCGCGGGCGGCGGCCGTCGCTTGTCGTCTTCGTGCCGTTTCCGCGCGCCCTCGATGCCTACTACGCGGCGCACGATCGGGCGCTGCTTTCATCCGTGCTGGAAGACGTGGCCGTCGACCGGGAGAACGAGGCGATCATCGCGCAGCACCTCGGCTGTGCCGCCGCGGAAGCGCCGCTGGATCCCGAGACGTTGTCCGCTCTGGCGCCGGCCGGCGACGCCGTACCGCGTGCGGCGGCGGCCAGCGGCCTGCTCACGCGCGACGGCGGGCAGTGGCGGGCCGGACCCGGTGCCTCGCACGCCGCGGTCAGCCTGCGCGGCTCCGGCGCCGAGACCTGGACGGTGCAGGCGCCGGAGGGCGAGATCGGCACGCTGGACGACAGCCAGCGCACGCTCGAGGCGCACCTGGGCGCCGTCTACCTGCACGGCGGGCGCCCCTACCGGGTTCAAGCCGTCGATCACGTCTCGCACCGGATCAGCGTCGCCGCCGAGCCCGAGGATGCCGTCAGCGAGCCGCTGGTCGTCACGGTGGCGGCGCCGCTCGCGCGGTCTGGGGCCCGGCGTTCAGGCAATGGCGTGCCTGCCGGAGATCGCCCGAGCGAGGCGGTGGCCGGCGTCGCCACAGCCGCCCGGTTCAGCTCTGACGCGGGCCGCCTGCTGGTGACGTGGACGACGATCGGCTACCGCGAGGGCAAGCGCCTGGCGCGTGTGCGGCGTACGGTGACGCTCGACCCGCCGGAGCGCCGCGAGATGGAGACGGCCGGCCTCTGGTTCGTGTTTCCCGACGAGCTGCGGCGCCGGCTCGACGAAGGCGGCCGGCGGCGGTTCGCGCCCGCCTTGCACGCGCTGGAACATCTCCTGCCGGCGGCGGCGGCGCTGCGCGTGCTCTGCGACCCGCGCGACGTGGTGGCGAGTTACGAGGAGCGGCACGAGCTGCTGGGCGGCGCGGCGCTCTTCCTCTACGACGCGATCGCCGGCGGCTGCGGGATCGCCGAGCGCCTGTCCGCCGATCCGGGCGCTCTGCTCGCGCTTTGCCGCGAGATCGTCGCGGGCTGCCGCTGCCGCGAGGGCTGCCCGGCCTGCGTGCTCTCGGCCGCCTGCTGGCGCCCCGCCGACCCGCCGGAGAAGGCGGCGGCGCTGGCCCTGCTGACGGCGCTCGGCCCTCTATCCCCCGTCCCCTTTCCCCCAGGATTGGGGGAAAGGGGCGATCCGGTGTAGAGCGATCCAGACGGGCGTCGGGTTACCCGCCGCGCCGCGTGTCGCGTCCGCCGGCGCGAACAGCGCACGCCGTGCGCCCCCAGCAACCGGCTAACCCGACCCCACGCTGAAACTTCCTCCCCAGGATCGCCCCTCTCCCTCTCTCCAGCATTGGGAGAGGGAGAGTGGGTAGGGGGTGAGGGAGAGGGCCAACCCGCCGCCCGCTCTACCGCTGCGGCGCCAGCGTCAGCGCCTCGCGCAGGCCGGCCACGCGGCGCAGGGCACCGACCAGGTAGGCCTCGAACTTCTCGTCGGCCAGGCGGCCGGTGGCGTCGTCGAAGGCCGTCTTCACGTTGCGCACCGGCACGAAGGGGCCGACCAGCGCCGCGCCGAGCACGCCGAGGATGTCGCGCAAATGGCTGAGCACGATCGACCCGCCCAGCGCCGACGAAACGGAGACAAGCCCCACCGGCTTGCCGCTGAACTGCGCCGCGCCCAGGTAGTCGAGCATGTTCTTCAGCGTGCCCGGCACGCCGGCGTGCCACTCCGGGCAGACGAAGACGAAGCCGCTTGCATCGAGGCAACGCTGCGCCAGCTCATCGGAGGCTGCCGTCGTGGTGACGCCGTCATAGGGCGGCAGCAGGTAGTCGCGCGGGTCGATCAGCTCGACGCCGGAGGTGATCTCGGCGAGACGCTCGCGCACGTATTCGGCCACCTGGAAGGAGCGGCGCTCCACGCGGATGCTGCCCGCGATCACCAGCAGCGGTCCCATGCCAGCCTCCGTGGGCAATACCCGCCCATTGGATGTTGTACGCCGGTCAGATCGTCGCGCCTTTGAGGCCGACGAGTCCACGGGCGTACTCTATTTCGCCCAGGTGCCGGTAGCCGTGGGTGAGGCACATACCGCCGAGCGCCTGCATCAGCGACATCTCCCCCACCGGCTTGATCGTGACGCGCTGGTCGGCCGCGGCCGGGTCCAGGCCGGCGAGATAGTCATCCGTCGCCGCCCAGACCTGCGTCATATAGGCGCGGAAGTCGGGCAGCGAGCGCAGGCGGAAGGCGGAGGCGTCCTCGTCCGACATGCCGGTGCCCTGCGCCCGCGAGTCGAGGCCGAGGCGCACGTCCCAGCCACTCTCCATCCACACGGTTGGGCGGTGCTGGATCACGAAGCGGATGATGTTGTCTTCCGTGCGCACGTAGTGCCAGAGACAGAAGGCGATCGGCTGCACGCCGGGCCGCGCGACGTAGTGCAGTTGCTCGTCGCTCAGGTCTTCGGTCACGCGGTCGAGCAGCGTGTGCAGGCCGCGCATCTGGCCGCGGATGAACTCGATCGTGTCCATCGCTCTCACTTCGCCCGGCAGCGCCGGGGCTTCAGCATATGGCGTCGCGCTCGACTAGTAGATCGGCTGGGTGCTGTTCTGACCCGTATTTCATACTAACCCGTCGGGTCAGTACGCCGCGGCGCAACCCTACCACCTTCGGCGCCGCAAGACCGCACGGAGGGTGAGCGGGGCAGCGCATCGAACGTATGTGACGATCGATACGGATCCACTGTCAACATACTCACAACCAGAGTGTGGACCAGTATGCGGAGCCGGCTCGTTACTATCATCAGAGTTATGGTCGTGGGCTGAGACAACGGCCCCTGCGGCAGAGGAAGCGAACACCATGCGGGGCAGCGAGCGACAACGGCGAATCACGCGGCCGGCGCTGCCGGCGGCGCTGCTCTGCCTCGCGCTCGCCGTCTTCGCCCTGGCGCCCCACGTGCAAGCCGCCACGAACGCCGGCACGATCGTCTTCACCCGCGGCGACGGCATCTACACCCTGCCAGGCGGCGGCGGCACGCCGAGCCGCATCTGGACGGCGCCGGCCGGGCGCAGCGCCGCCGAGCCGCGCTGGTCGCCCGACGGCAAGCAGATCACCTTCATCGGCCCGGACGGCAACGCCTGGGTGATGAACGCCGACGGCACGAACGCCCACGCGATCACGACACAGGCCGTAGCGCCCAGCGGTTGCGGCGAGGACGGCTGCACCGCGCCGGGCGTGGTGGCCGACACGCCGCGCTGGTCGCCGGACGGCTCCCAGGTCTCCTACCGTCTGGTCACGAACCTCAGCGCCGCCGCGATCTGGGCGGCGGCCGCCGATGGCAGCACCGCGCCGCGTCAACTTGGCTCGGCGGGCAACCTCTGCCTGTTCAACGAGGGCTGGTCGCCGGCGGGCACGGCGCTGTTCAGCCGCTGCGCCGGCAGCGCGGGGGCGAGCAATGCGACATACGCCGCGGCCACGGGCGGCGGCGCGGCGCAGCCCTTCGTGGCCGGCTCGCAGCTTGCCTTCTCCGCCGATGGCTCGCACGTCGCCTTCTCCAGCCAGGCGTTGCAGAGCGGCTCGATCAGCGTCGTCCTGTACATCGCCGGTGCCGACGGCAGCGCCGCTCAGCTCGTCGCCGCCGACGGGCAAAACCCGCTGTGGTCGGCCGGCGGCCTGCTCGCCTACCGCGTGGGCGGAAGCGACGGCTGGTCGATCCACGTCTACGACCCGGCGACGGGCAAAGACAGCGACCTCGGCAGCGGCGTCGTGGAAGCGTGGTCTCCCGACGGCTCCCAGTTGCTCTACAGCGACACGGGCGACAGCGGCGGCACGCTCTGGCGCATGCAGGCCGACGGCAGCGGCCGCCAGCAGATGGCGGCGGGCAGCGCGGCCGACTGGTCGCACACGGGCTGAGCCGGCGCATCAGGCGGCGGCGCGGCGGCCCTGCCAGCCCGCGATCGCCAGGCCGGCGGCGACACTGGTGAAGGCGTGCTGCTCCGCCAGCCGCGCGTTGGGAAAGCGCCCGCGCAGGCCGCGCTGAAACAGGGGAATGCGCGAGGAGCCGCCCGTCGTCACCAGCGCGCCCACGGCCTCCGGCGCGACGCCTGCTTCGCGTACGACGGCGTCGACCAGCGCCAGCGCGGCGTCGTACTGGGCGCGGATGATGCCTTCGAACCCCTCGCGCGTCAGCACGTCGCGCACGTCGATGCCTTCGCGCTCCAGGGCGATCGGCGCGTGGCCGGCCTCGGAGAGCCGCTGCTTCGCCTCTTCGACCGCGCGGTAGAGCGCCGCGCCGTAGCCGCGCGTCACCAGCGTATGCAGGTTCGCCAGCTCGCGCGGCTGCGAGGAGGAGCGCTGGATCTCCTCGATCTGCGCCAGCGGCTGGGGGCGGTTGAGCAGGTAGAGCGTCTGCCAGTCGAGCAGGCGGGCGAGGATGTGGCGCGGCACTGGCAGCCGGCGCGGGCCGTATGTCGCGCTCTCGCCGAACTGGCGCAGCAGCCGCGCTTCGACGATGCGGCGGTCCAGCAGATCGCCGCCGATCGGCGTGCCGCCGGTGGCCAGCACCTCCGCCCGTTCGCCGGCCCCACGCAGCACCGTCACGTCCAGCGTGCCGCCGCCGAAGTCGAAGACGAGGAAGGGACGCCCGTCGGCCGGCGCCGCGCCCTGCTGCGCGAAGCCGATGCCGGCGGCGACCGGCTCTTCCAGGAAATCCAGGTGCGGTACGCCGAGCCGCGCCACGGCCGCACGCAGCCGCTCGCGGGCGAGCGCGTCGTCGGCGGCCTTCGCGGAGAAGTGCACGGGCCGGCCGACGGTCAGCCGCTCGATCGGGCGCCCGAGGAAGCGCTCGGCCCGCTGCACGATCTCGCCGGCCAGCAGCACGACCAGGTCTTCTGCGGTGAGATCGACGCCGTAGACCGAGGTCCTGGCGAAGACGCGGTCGGGCAGCAGCGACTTAATCGACTGGAAGAGGCGCCCCGGCTCGTTCACGTCGATCAGCGCGTTCGCCTCGATCGTAATCGTGCCTACTCCGGAGAAGGTCATCGTCACATCGCCGACGTAGTGTCGCTCCAGCTTCACCGCGCGGCCGACGTTGTCGCGCTGGTGCCGGTCGAACGCTTCCTGGCCGACGAAGCGCTCACCCTGCTTCGTGAGGTAGAGCAGCGAGCGCATCACGGACGGATCGCGTCCGGCGGCGTCGAGCGGCGCCAGGGTCACGCGCTGCCCGTCGTAGACGGCGACGGAGGAGTTTGAGGTGCCGAAGTCGAGGCCGACGCTGAGCGTCATCGCATTCCCTCTCTGCCCGCCCGCGTCGCGGGCAACAAAAAACCCGCCTCGCTCAACGCGAGACGGGCGCTCTACATAGTTCCCGCCCCTCCTCACGGGAGAGGCGTGGCAGCGATCTCGGCGGGCCTAGCCACACGGCGCAAACCTGCTTCGGGCCGCCGAATGCGTGCATCCGGCCCGGCCAACAATCCGTATGCTAGAGGAGCGGCGCCGGGCGCGTCAAGGCCTATCCCTGCCTCGCTTGGGCTCGGACAACCCTTTCCTGCGAGGAAGGGGTTGTCCGAGAGCGACCGTTTGTCCTCATCCAACCCTTCCGCCTGAGCCATGATGAGACATGAGGGGAAGGGAGACGGGCGTTCTTCCGATCGCGGCGGAGCGGCGAGGTTGAATCAACGCGGGGTTAGGCGCGGGGAGGGGCAGGTGACGGTGGAGCAGCGCCTGGTCACGGCACGGCCGCGGGGCCGGCGCCGCCTGCTCAGCGCCGCGCGCGTGATCCATCCCTTTCCCGTGTTCGCCAACGTCGTCGCCGTGGCGCTGTTCGCGCTCGTCGCGGCGCGCGGGGCGCCGGACGGCGGGCGGCTCTTGCGGATGCTGGTCGTGATGTTCTGCCTGCAGAGCGCGATCGGCGCCGCCAACGACGCCGCCGATGTCGAACTCGACCGCCTCGCCAAGCCGTGGAAGCCGATCGTGGCCGGCGCGCTCAGCCGGCGCGCGGCCTGGCTCGTGGCCGCGGGTGCGGCGGCAGCCGGCGGCGCCCTGGCGCTGACGCTGGGCGTGGGCGGCTGGGCGCTGGCGATGGCCGGCCTCGCCTGCGGCCTGGCCTACGATCTCGGGCTCAAGCGCACGCCGTGGAGCATCGTCACCTACATCGTGGCGCTGCCGCTGCTGCCGCTCTGGGTCTGGACCGCGCTCGGCCGCTTCTCGGCGGCGCTGCTGTGGGCGTATCCGCTGGGCGCCCTGCTCGGCGTCTCGCTCTATCTCGGCAACACCGCGCCCGACATCGAGAGCGACGCACGGGCCGGCGTGCGTGGCCTGGCGCACCGGCTGGGCGAGCGCGGCGCGGTGCTCGGCTCACGGCTGGCGCTGGCGCTGGCTGTGGCCGCCGGGCTGGTGCTGGCGCCGCTCGCCGGCTACCGCACGGGGGTGGTGGCCGCCGGCGCAGGGGCGGCGCTGCTGGCGCTGGCCGCGGCGATCGGCGTGTCGCGGCGGGGTGGCGAGGCGGGCCTCGGGCGGGCCTGGGGCCTGCTGATCGCGGGCAGCCTGGCCTTCGGCATCGGCTGGCTGGCGGCGGCGCCGTAACAGCATTCGCGTTTCTGTGTAAGAGAATTGATCTTCTACAATGGGGCGATGGGGGGCGCGTGAGCAGCGGCGACGCGCGCGGCCTGAGGACGCGATGAACCGACAGCAGCAGCGCCAGAACGAACGCGATCAGAAGCGGCTGGAGCAGCGCCAGCGCGCCCGCAAGCAGGGCGGACGCTCCGCGCCGCCGTCGCTGAGCAAGCGACCCGCGGCGGCAAGCGCCCGTGGGGCCGCGGCGCTGCCGCCGGACGCGCAGCGCCGCCGGCTGCCCTCGTGGCTGCCGTGGGCCATTGCCGGCGTGATCGTCCTCGCGATCGTTGCGCTGTTCTTCCTGCTGGACCCGCTGGGTCTGCGGGCGCCGCTGCCGGGCACCAGGGTGGCGTCGCAGGGCAACGCGCACGTGAATCCAGGCGACTTCCACGTCGCCTACAGCACCGACCCACCGACCTCCGGCCCGCACTTCCCCACCGTGCCGCAGCCGCAGATCTACAAGGATCCGCTGGCCACGGAGTTCCTGCCGCACTTCATGGAGCACGCCGGCGTCGAAGTTCTCTACAACAAGGACGCGCCGGCCGACGTGGTGGCGAAGCTGAAGGAGATCTACCGGCAGGAAGTGGACAAGACGAACGTCGGCGTGGGACCGCACCTGCTGCTGGCGCCGCGGCCCGAGATGCCCTGCGAGGTGACGGTTACGTCGTGGCAGCGGATCACGGCCTGGGGCAGCACCTGCAACCAGCCCGGCGCCGTGGGCCACGACTTCAGCCTCAAGGGTTCGGCGGACATCGACAAGCTGAAGACGTTCATCGAGCGCAACTACTGCCAGTACGACCCGGAGAACACCTGCGGCAACGGCGCCAAGGGCGGTCCGATCAATAACGCGCCGGTGACGCCGCAGCCCGGTCAGGCGACGGTGCAGGCCGTGCTCGGTACGGCGACGCCGGCGCCGGGCGCCACGCCGGCGGCCACGCAACCCGTCGGTCCGCTGGCGCCGGCCACGCCCGCCGCCGGTTCGACGCAGCCGCCGGGGCCGCTCGCCCCCGCCACGCCGGCCCCCTGACGTCCCACGCCCGAGCACGGGCGTCAGGAGGAAGTCGGCATGGCGCAGCGGCCGGTGCTTCTGGTGCGGGCGCGGATCGATCCGGCGGCCCTGCCGGAGTTTCGCGGCTGGTATCACCGCGTGCACCTGCCGCACGTGCTGGCCATTCCCGGCGTGGTCGGTTACCGTGGCCTGGCCTACGGGCCCGGCGCGCCGGCGGGCGCGCCGAACGTCGTTTCGATCTACCTGTTCGCGGACGAGAGCGTGGTGCAGAAGGCGCTGGGCAGCTCCGAAGCGCAGCGGGCGCGGCAGGACTGGGCGGAGTGGTCGGGCAAGGTGCGCGACCTCTCGATCCAGATCTACGCCGCCGTGAACGCCCGCGCGACGCTGCGGCACCTCAACTGACCGGAGCGCCGCGGGCGGCGCTGTCGAGGCGATCTCGACGGGCAAGCAGCGGTAGGCGAGGAGGAACTGCGCCGTGACCACCACTCAGGCAACCATGCAAGAGCTGAAGGGCCGCGCCTGCGCCCGCATCGACGCCCAGCGCGAGGCGATCGTGGAGCTGGTACAGCAGATCTACCGCGAGCCGGAGATCGGCTTCCACGAGCAGCAGACGGCGGCGCTGGTGCAGCAGACCTTCGACCGGCTCGGCGTGCCCTATCGCAAGGGGCTCGCGCTCACGGGCGTGAAGGGCGAGCTGCGCGGCGGCGCCGGCGCCGGCCCGGCCGTGGCGATCATGGGCGAGCTGGACGCGCTGATCGTGCCCGACCACTTCGACGCGCATCCGCAGCGGCAAACGGCGCACGCCTGCGGCCACAACGGCCAGATCGGCTCGATGATCGGCGCGGTGATCGGCCTGCAGGCGGAGGGTGTGCGCGAATCGCTCAGCGGCCGTGTTGTGCCGATGGCCGTGCCGGCCGAGGAGTGCATCGACATCGAGGGCCGGTTGGAGCTGAAGCGCGCCGGCCAGATCGAGTTCATCCTCGGCAAGCCGGAGCTGATCCGGCTGGGCGAGTTCGACGACGTGGACCTGGCGATGATCGTGCATACGTCCAGCGTCGCCGAGGACGGCCGCTTCGCCGTCTCGCGCAGCAACAACGGCGCGATCATCAAGCACGTGCGCTACACGGGCCGCGCGGCGCACGCGGGCGGGGCGCCGCAGCGGGGCATCAACGCCCTGGCCGCGGCCACGCTGGCCCTGGCCGGTATCGACGCGCAGCGTCCCACGTTTCGTGATGAGGACACGGTGCGCGTGCACCCGATCATCACCGCCGGCGGGCGCTCGGCCAGCATCGTACCGGCCGATGTGCGCATCGAGACCTTCGTGCGGGCAAAGACGCTGGAGGCGATCGCAGACGCGAACACGAAAGTGGACCGCGCCCTGCGCGCCGGCGCCCTGGCGCTGGGCGCGAAAGTGCAGATCACGACGATCCCCGGCTATATGCCGCTCACGCACGATGAGCACCTGGTGGAGCTGATCAGCGCCAACGCAGCCCAGCTCGTGGGCAAGGAGCAGGTGGGCCGCACCGGCCACCGCACCGGCTCGACCGACGTGGGCGACATGAGCCTGATCATGCCGGTGGTGCATCCGCACGCCCTCGGCGCGGTGGGCACGGGCCACGGTGCGGACTACCACATCGTCGATTTCGACAACGCTGTGATCAACGCGGCCAAGGCGATGGCGATGACGACGATCGACCTGCTGGCGGACGGCGGCGCGCAGGCGAAGCGTGTGAGCGGCGCCTTTCAGCCGCGCTTCAGCAAAGATGCCTATCTCACCTTCGTGCGCGGCCTCGCCTACGAGCGCGAGTTCGCCGAGAGTTAGGCGACAGGTGACAACCCTCGCTATCCCTCATCTGTCACCGGTCACCTGTCACCTAGACAGAGATATCGATCGTGCCGCTGAAACAGTTGCCGGAGTCGTCGCAGAAAACGACGGTCCAGGTGCCCGCATAGGCGCCGGCGAAGTCGGTGGCGGGGGTGACGGTCACACTCCAATTGCCGCCGTCGTCGGCCACGATCACGGTTGGCGTGGTGGTGCCGGCTACATAGAAGGTGTACTGCTGGCCGGTGGGATCCTGATAGAGCTCAGCCAGCACCGCGCCCGGCGCGAAGCCGGCGCCGGTGAAGGTGAAGACGTCGTTCTGGTTGCCGCTGGCCGGGTCGACCGTGACAGTGGGGCCGGTCTGCGCGTGCACGCGGGCCGCGCTGCTGCGCATGCCCCCGAACGCCAGCAGGGCGACGATCGCGAACAGCACGCCCGCACGCCGGGCGAGGCCTGCAGGGCTGCCCCCAGGGACGGTGGGAACGGCGAGGCTCATATCGATCGCTCCTTCTTCATTCGCGCCCGGGAGAATCTGCCGCGCTGCGGGCCGGGACGCGCGGCAAGTATCGCATGGCGCGTCTGCGAAGCCGGCGGTGTTATGGCCAAAAGCCCGCGAAATTTCGCAAGCTTGCGCGGGGTCGGAGCGGCGGCGTGGCAGTCTTCGCCGCGCCGCCGTCCGGCGTCTTCAAGCGGCGTTCGCAGACGCTCTGCGCCTGGCTGCCGCCGGTGCTATACTCGCTCAGCCCGCTTGAGACCCGGCTGCACAACCGGCTCGCGTTCCGGAACCCGGGTGCCGAGCCGCACCCGATCGCCGGATGTGAAACGATCCAGACGCATGCCCGTGAGGTGAGCGATGCCGCTGTTCTGTGCCCTGGGCAAAACCACCCCGGTTGGTGCGGCCGACCTGCGCGGCACGGCGGAGCGCTACGGCGAAAACCAGCGCGCGATGGATGCCGTAGGCGCGAAGATCGTGGCCGGCTACGCCTGCCTCGGAGCGTACGACTTCCTGTTCATCATCGACGCGCCCGACAACGAGACGGCGATGCGCCTCTCAGCGCTGACGGCCTCGCGCGGCACCTCGCAGTACGAAACGATGCCGATCATCCCGATCGAGCGCTTCTTCGAGATGGTCGCGGACATCGGCGGCCCGCCCGACACACGCTGAGACATGGTTTCAAAATCGGCTCGGGTTCCCGCTTGCAGGTGTGCGATCGCACCTGAACGCCGGTTTTGAAACTAACTGTAAGGGCGCCGCGCCGGCCGGGCACAGCGTGCCCGGCCCTGGACTTTGGCACATCGACCGTGCTCGCCGCGTGGTCCAGGCGAGCGGGAGCCGGGAGTGCAGGTCCGGATCAGGCTCAGGCGCGCAGGACACCGCTCGCGGCGTTGAGCA
>DATGEL010000093.1 GCA_035310145.1 Dehalococcoidia bacterium | reverse complement strand
GGTGGCCGTGTGCACGGCGTTGGCGATGCCCATCGCCTCGTAGAAGCAGTTGATCGAGCGCTTGATCACCGCCAGCGAGTCGCCTGTCTGGATGCCGATGCGCTCCGCCCAGCGCAGCGTCGTCGCTTCGAGCTCGTCGGCCGGCACGGCGGCGTTGATCAGGCCGATGCGTGCCGCCTCGCGCGCGTCGATCGAGTCGCCCGTGTACATCAGCTCGTAGGTCTTCCTCATGCCGACAACGAGCGGCAGGATCGCGCAGGTGCGCGATGTGCCGAGGCCGCGCACGCCGGGATGGCCGAAGCGGGCGTCCTCGGCCGCAATCACGATGTCGTGCATCATCGCGAACTCGAGGCCGCCGGCGATGGCGTAGCCGTGCACCTGCGCGATCGTCGGCTTGGCAATGTTGAAGAGGTAGAGCTGGAAATCGGAGACGCGCACCATGTTGGTGCGGATCGTGCTCACCGAGCGGCGCTGGCTTTGCTGCATCGCCGGATATTGGCGGCGCGGGCCGGGCGTGAGGTCGTAGCCGGCGGAGAAGGTGCGCCCGGCGCCGCGCACGACGATCACGCTGACGCCAGGGTCGTCCTCCGCCTCTTCCAGGGCATGGCGGAACTCCTGCAGCAGCTCGAAGCTGAGCGAGTTCATCTTTTCCGGCCGGTTGAGCGTGATGCGTGCCACGCGCCCACCGGCGCCGACCTTCTCGTAGGTCAGGTTTTCGAAGTCAGGCATCGTGCAACTCCGGCGCGGGCCGTGGCCGGCGGACGGGCAGGCGCGGTGGAATGGCCCCGTGTCGCCCCGGCGCGCGGGCGCGCGGTTGTTACGGCGAATCGCCGCTCAGCGGCATTACAGCAGATTCGCGCCGCGCCCGCAGCCAGGCGCCGACTTCCAGGAACGCCGCGCGGCGCTCAGCGGCCAGCCGCACCACGCGGCCGCTGGTTGAAGGCGCCACGAAGACGGCGGTCCCCTCCCAGTCTCCGGCCTGGCGGCCCCAGCGGTCGCGGGGCCGCCCCGCGAAGGCGCGGTAGGCGGTGTCGCCGACGAAGCAGACGGCGGCTGGCCGGAACTCCCGCAGCCGGCCGGCGACCGCGGCGCCGCCCGCCCGCCATTCGGCCGCGCTCACGTCGCCGGTGCCGGCCGAGGGCCGTGCCACGATGTCGGTGAGCCCGACGCCCAGCTCGAGCAGCGCCGCGTCCTCATCGGGCCGGAACAGGCGCGGGGTGATGCCGGCCTCGGCCAGCAGCGGCCAGAAGGCGTTGCCCGGTCGGGCGAAGTAGTGCCCCACCGCGGCTGAGAACAGCCCCGGATTGCAGCCGCAGAGCACCAGGTCGAGGCCGGGCCGGAGGTACGAGGGCAGCGGGCGAAGGACGCAGCTTCGATCGAGCCGCGCGCGAGGCCCAGCCAGGACCTCGGCCCGCACTGTCGGGAACGTCGCGGGGCCACGCTGACCCTTCACCCGATACCCTCCTCCATCCATCAGCTCCCTACGCCCGCGGCTTGCTCGGCGCGGTGCGGTAGTCGCGGAAGGGGCCGTCGCGCCAGTCGAGCGCGGCCTTGAGGCCCTTCTCGCGCAGGATCGTGCCGAACATCTTGCCGCTCGGCCGGTAGGTGCTCAGCGCCTGGATGTCGGCGCCCACCGCCAGCGCCGTGCGGATGCCCATCACCTCGTAGGCGCGGTTGCAGCCGCGCTTGGACATCTGCAGCATGTCGCTCTCGATGTTGGCGATGCGCTCGGCGAAGCGCTCGGTCTCTTCCGCCAGCTGGTCGGCCGGGTAGGCGCGGTTCGCCCAACCGATGCGCACCGCCTCCTCGCCGCTGATCGAGTCGCCCGTGTAGAGCAGCTCGCGGGCTTTGCGCATTGGCATGTGCCAGGGGTGGTAGACCATGTCCACGGTCGTCATCGCGCGCACGGGCGGGTAGCCGAGGACCGCGTCGTCGGCGACGAACATCAGGTCGCAGAAGGTGGCCAGCTCGGTGCCGCCCGCGAGGCAGTAGCCGTGCACCTGGGCGATCACCGGCTTGGCCAGCTCCCAGATCTGCCAGTAGCCGGAGAGCAGGTGCTGCGGCCATTGACCCTGGCCGGGGAAGATCGGGCCGACGGCGGGCAGGCCGGAGCGCGTTTCCTGGTACTGGCTGACGTCATCGGTCTGGTTGGCGCCGCCCAGGTCGTAGCCGGCGGAAAAGGCGCGGCCGGAGCCGCGGATGATGATCACGCGCACGCCGGCGTCGGCCTCGGCGTTCTTGAGCGCGTCGAAGACCTCGGAGCGCAGCCGGTGCGAGAGCGCGTTCATCTTCTCCGGCCGGTTGAGCGTGACGATCGCCAGGCGGCCCCTGGTCTCGTAGAGAATGTCGCTGTAACTCACGATTTCCTCCTCGCCGGTGCGGCGCCGCTCCGCGCGGCTGCCGGCCGTGCCCAGTATAGGCACGAAGCCGGGCGCGGCGCAGAGCAATCTCCGTGCCCACGTCCGGACCCTCGCGGGTCTCATACCGGCGGCAGCGATGCCGTGTCAGCCTGGCGGAGAGCTACGGCTCGCGCAGCGAGGCAGGCTCGGCAGGGGTTCTCTCGCGCGACCCGGCGATTAGCCTGGAAAGCTCCGGACCGTCGATGGTGCGGATCTCGTGCCGGCGGGCGAGCGCCAGCGCCGGCGCGGTGAAGGTCGAGGTCGTGACGAAGATGCCGCGTGCCGCCGCGTGGTGCACTGTGACCATGCCGATGAACGACTGCACGTCGCCGGAGCCGACCTTGATGCCCGGCGCATGCCGCTTGCACTGCACGGCTACCTTGCGCCCCTTACCGTCCCGGCAGAGGACGTCGGCGCCCAGATCGCCGGCGCCGCCGACGCGGCGCACAGCGCGGTAGCCGAGGTCGTGCAACAGGTCGGCGACCGCGCCCTCGAACTGCGAGGGGGTGAGCGCGAGCAGCGACTCGAATCGCTCGATGCGGAGCCGTCGGCGCCCACCGCACCAGCGGACGAGCCAGGTGACCGCGGCCAGCGTACTCGCGAGGCAAACGATGATGGCGGCAGCGGCGATGGTTCGATCGGTATTCCGCAAGACCATCCCCAGGGCGACGGCTTCCACCGTGAGGAGAACGGCGACGGCCGCGGTCACACGGGGGCTGAAGCGGCCGTGTCGAACCGCGGCGAGGGAACGGAGCCACCAGCCCAGGACGCGCAACGGGAGCGCGGCGAGCGTGAGCAAACCCGCGGCGGTCGACGCTTTGCTTGTGCGCTGTCTGCCCACTCGCCACCTCCCTCCGATAGTACTACTAACGTGATCACTCGCTTGGCGCGTTTTGGTCGGGCCCCCGCGGTGCAGGCGATCATCAGGCAGGAATGCCGGGGTGTGGCGGCCGAAGCGATTGCCGTGACCGTAGCCAAGCAGGAAGGCCCCGGCGCTCACGCGCACCACGCTCCGGCGCAACGTGCTACTATTCCGCTTGCCATAGCGCAGCGCGTAGCGTCGGTGCAGATGCGACAGGAGGAGACGTCGTGACCACGAGCACAGCGACCGCGACCAAGCCGGATTACCTGGGCCTGCTCAACCAGATCAGCCTGGCGGAGAGCCGCGCGGGGGTGTATCTCAAGGCCTGGGCGGACGTTACCCCGAACGCCTCGCTGCGTGACGCCCTGTCGTTTGTGGCAGGTCGCGAGTCCAGCCATGGCGTGGTTTTCTGCCAGCTCATCCAGCGGCTGGGCTTCAGCCTGAAGGAAAACGAGGATCCGAAGTTCGCCGAGCAGCAGCGTATCTATGGCGATCCGACCGTCTCAGACGCGGAAAAGATCCGTTACGGCCGCTATGGCCGGGAAGAAGGGGCGATTGAGAAGTTCTTCGCCTCGCTCGACGAGCGGATCAACGACGAGTGCGTGGACGCGCTCACCCGCGACACGCTGCGCTGGTACGTCCACGAAGAGCGCGATTCCGGCAAGGTGCTGCAAGAGGCCTACGCATCGGTCACCTCGGCGGACGGTGGCAGCACCGGCACGGGCACGGTGAGCGCGGACGCGAAGGCGCTGATGGAGTGCATGACGCAGAACTTCGCCTCGCTGCAGCAGAGCATCAAGGACCTGATCGAGACGATGGGCAAGCAGGCGAAGAGTCGCTAGACACCGGCCCGAACGCCGCAGGCGATCACGGACAGGAACGATGAGGGCCGGCGGGAGGCGCGGCGTACGCCGCGCCTCCTTTTGCTGCCGCCTCTCTCTGCCGGCACGGACGGTTGCCAGAGGCGTCGGCCGCACCGGGCGCGCGGCGTCCGGTGCGCGTGGCGGCGGTTGAACGCGAATCGCCTGTACCTGGCACATTCCGGTTGCATGGGGCATCACCTACAGATCCGCGCTTGACCCGCGTGCGTAAAATACCTGCACACCTGGCGCCCAGACGACCGTACCGGCGGCCGCGGCGGGCGCCGGCTGAGTTCCGAAGGTGCGCAGCATGCTGGTGCGCGACGTGCGCTGCATGGCCTGTGCCCGCCTGCTGGGGCGCTGGGTGGTGCTCGGGGACCGCCAGGGGATGTTGCCGCCGGCGAAGGGCGAGCCGATCATGGCCTGCCGCGTCGGCAACGCGCTGCGCTGCAAGCACTGTCGGGGCCGCGCCTATTTGGAAGAGGCCGAACGAGGTGACGATGTCTCGCAGGCCCTGATGGAAGGCGAACTGTAACAATTCATGGCAGGAAGCGCAGCAAGCGCGCTTCCGCCTGCTGGACCAGGGCAAGTGTGGTGCCGCTCACCGGTCCCGGCGGCGTTGCGAACTGTGCCACCAACGCAACCGTGTCGCCATGGCGGAAGAGCACGAGGTCCGCCGCGAGCGGCCTCGCCTTGTCCATGGAGATGAGCCGCAGGGCGAGTGAGTCGTCGGCGAGGCGTGGAAACGGCAGCGGCGCCAGAGACCACTCGATCGCACCGTCCGCCGGCGCCGGTGCCTGCAGGCGGTGGCAGTTCTGCAACAGCGTGGCCAGCCGTGCGAAGGCAGCCGGGCCGCCATCGGCGGCGCGGACGATGCGCTCGGCTGCCCACGGCCCGGCCTCGCCCTTGCTGTAGGTGGCTTCAGCGCCGGCGCCGGCCTCGCGTACGAGCGGCTGGCCGGCGCAGCGGAGATCGCCCAGGCTCGCAGGAGCCGCGGCCCGCGCCCAACCCCCGCCGAACTGGCCGGCGGGGATCAGGGCCGCCACCGCCGGCGTGCCCGCTGCCACAGGCGAGCCGCCCCGAGCCGCGGCTGCCGGTGCATTGGCCGTCTGGTGTTTTGCCCCGCCGCACGCCGCGCCGGTCACGGCAAGCAGCAGGATGGCCTGCAGGCTCTTCGACCACCGCGCCCCGCCCCGCGTCACCGCGATTCCCATCCAGGAAAGGGTAGCGGCTGAGCGCCGCCGGCGCGACCGCGACGATCGAGGCGTCGGTCCGAGCGACGCGCTGAGATCGCGCTCAGCAGGCGCAGGTTGGTCAACCGGCCCGCTAGTTCGCCCTGGTCGTTGTAACGGCCCAAAACGCGAATGTGGCGCGTCGCTTCGATCGGCGCCTGTACCAGTACAGCGGCGACATGGTGCCGATGTACGGCCGGCGGAGGCTGGCTGGACCCCGCATTTTGACGCGCTGGACGGAGGACGCTGCACCCGCTCCCGAAGCCTCTCCGGTGCGACTCGACCTCCGGTGGGAAGCGCCGTGGCCGCGGGTGTAGCCCAGGCGGCTTCGCCGCGGTTCAATAGGTTCAGAGGCTGAGGCGGCACGATGCGGCGCGTTTTCAAACTGGTTCGGCGAGGTCTGTTGCTGCGCTGCCCGAGTTGCGGCAGGGCCACGCTGGTGCGCGGCGTGTTGCGCGTGCATCAGCGCTGTCGCGTCTGCGGCCTCGCCTTCGAGCACGACGAGGGCTTCTTCCTCGGCGCGCTGATCGTGAACTACCTCTTCGCCTTCGTCTTCGGCATCCTGCCGGCGATCGTGCTCGTGGCCGCCGGCGTGTGGAGCGCGCCGACGGCGATCATCGTGGCGATCGCCGCCGCGCTGCTGCTGCCGGTCGTCTTCTACTGGCACGCCAAGAGCCTGTGGATGGCGGTCTACTACGTCTTCGTGCCGGACGATCTGCGCGCCGCACGCCTGGAGGCGCTGTCGGCAATTGAAGGCGGCCCGGGCGCGGCCGAATCCGCGGCTGAGCTTAGCGAAGCTGAGCGCCAGCGTCGCCAGCTCGAAGAGGCGCTGGCCGAGCTGGAAGGCGGCAAGCCGGTCTACCGGCACGGCGGGCGCTGAGCGGCGTGGTCTGGAGGAAGCCCGAGGACGGCGTGCCGAAATGCGGTCAGGATCTCTGGGCCGCGTCGGTGAAGCTGCGGTCGAGAAAGTCCGTGACCCGCTGCAGCCATTTCTCCGGCGCCTCGGCGTAGGTCAGCGCGTGCTCGGCTCCGGGCACCAGCCAGAGATCGCTGCCAGGATGCCGCGCCGCCGCCCGCAGCCGCTCACTATGCGTAAGAGGAATGTACGTATCCGTTTCCCCGTGAATGAACAGGATGGGGGTGGCGCCCGCTGCTTCCACGGCGCGGAGTGGGCGCGCTGCCTTGAGGTCGACGCGGAAGAGCAGCCGCGCGGCGATGCGAATGCCGAGTCCCGGCCGCAGGCGAGCCAGCCAGCGGCTCTGCCGCGGGATCTCGGCCGCAACCACGGGCCACAGCTCGGCGTAGCTGCTGTCCGCAACGATGCCGGCGATGCCCGGCATCGCCGGCGCGGCCATCAGCGTCGCGGCTGCACCGTAAGAGCTGCCCAGCATCGCCACGGCCTCTTCGCCGAAGCCGCGCCGGCGCAGGAATTCGAGGGCGCCGAGCACATCCGCCGCCTCGCGCGCACCGTAGCTCAGCCGCGATCGGGCCGATTCGCCATGGCCGCGCAGGTCGAAGCTCAGCACCGCGTAGCCACGTTGCAGCAGGGCACGGGCGATGGCGTCGCTCTGCCAGTTGCGGTCGTAGCGGTTGTGGCCGCGGCCGTGCACGAGGATCAGCGCCCGCCGCGACCCGCCGTTGGCAAACCACCAGCCGCGCAGCGCCAGCCCGTCGCCGCGGGCAGGGAAGCAGACGGCCTCCCACTCGCCCGCGATCGATTCCGGTGCGATCCCGACCGGCCGGTGGCGCAGGTGCGTGGCGCGGTGGGCGCCGTAGAGCGCTATCGCCGGGTAGGCCAGCGCCGTCAGCGCCAGCCCTGCGCACAGCGGCCCGCGGCGAGCGGCAGGCAGGCGGACGGAGACACGCCGCGGCGCCCTCACCGTGCGAAGGCCGCCGCGCGCCGCGGCTTCCGGCTTGCTGGTTTCCTGAGCGGCATCGCCGCGCTACGCCCGAGCTGCGATGCGGCGCTTCGTGCCGCCGTTGCGCCGTGCCGCCCCCTGCTGCTCGGCGGCGATGCTGAGCACGGTCTGCACGAGCGTGCGCACCGGCATGCCGCTCGCGCCCCTGGTGATCCAGCCCTTGTCGTGCTCGTAGATATCGACGCCCGCCATATCGATGTGCGCCCAGGGGGTCTTGTCCACGAATTCGCGCAGGAACATCGCCGCCGTGATCGAGCCGGCCTTGCGCCCGCCCGTGTTCTTGATGTCGGCCACGTCGCTGTTGATCTGGGCGCGGTACTCCTCGAACATCGGCAGTTGCCAAACCTTCTCGCCGGCCTCCTTGCCCGCGGCGATTATACGGTCGATCAGCGCCTGGTCGTTGCCCATGATACCCATCGCCACGTCGCCCAGTGCGGTCGTGATCGCGCCGGTCAGCGTAGCCACGTCGATCAGCGGCGAGAGGTCCAGGCGGCGCGCGTAGGAGAGGCCATCGGCCAGGATCAGGCGGCCTTCGGCGTCGGTGTTCAGCACTTCGATCGTCGTGCCGTTCATCGCCCGCAGCACGTCGCCCGGCTTGATCGCGTTGCCCCCGGGCATGTTCTCCGTGGCGGGCACGATGCCGGTGACGTTGATCGCCGGCTTCAGCCTGGCGATGGCCGAAAGCGCCGCGATCACCGCCGCGCCGCCGGACATGTCGCCCTTCATCTCGTGCATGTTGGCGGCGGGCTTGATCGAGATGCCGCCCGTGTCGAAGGTGATGCCCTTGCCGATCAGGCCGACGCCGCGCTCGCTGCTCGCGTCGCCGCGGTAGTGCAGCACGATGAAGGCCGGCGGCTGGGCGCTGCCCTTGGCCACGCCCAGCAGGGCGCCCATACCCAACTCGACCATCTGCTCCGTGTCCAGCACTTCGCAGCGCAGATCCGTTTGGTCCGCGGCGGCGCGGGCGCGGGCGGCCAGCTCGGCCGGCGTCATGTAGTTGC
This sequence comes from Dehalococcoidia bacterium, assembly GCA_035310145.1. Classification (NCBI taxonomy): domain Bacteria; kingdom Bacillati; phylum Chloroflexota; class Dehalococcoidia; species Dehalococcoidia bacterium. Next base: position 100,213 of record DATGEL010000093.1, on the reverse strand, counting down.
TCGGCTCGTTGGCCAGATCGCGGGCGAAGTTCGTGGCCTCGGCCAGGATCGCGCCCGTAGCAACGCCGCGGTTCAGGGCAGCTATCGACGAGCCCTCCTGTTCGATGATCGTCAGCGTCTCCAGCTCGCGGCGGTCTTCGGCCGGCTTCTGGTGGCGGGTGAAGCGGTAGAGTCCGAGCAACGTGCCCTCGGCAACCGCGCGAGCGGCCGACTCCGCGTCCAGCCCGCCGGCGCCCGCGCCGTGCGCCACCGTAGCAGCAGGGCTGAAGCCGTTCTTGCGCAAGAAACGGGCGACGTTGGCGGCCGTGTCGCGCACGCGGTCGGCGTTCAGCTCCGCGGGCTTGCCCAGTCCGGCGATGACCACGCGGCCGGCGGGCAGCTTGCCCAGCGTGTGCACGACGCCGATCTCGCCGCGCTTGCCGCGCAGCTCGCCGTCGGCGATCAGCCGCGAAATGGCGCCGTCGAGGGCGCGGTCTACGGCGCCGGTGGCTCCGCCGGGGCGGCCGACACCTTCCAGCAGGTTGACGACGATCGCCTTGACGCCGAAACCGAGGATGTCGCCTTGCTCGACGCGAATCTCCACGGCGCTTGCCTCCTGCCTCGCTGGTCCGCCTGCGCATCGAGCATAGCGAGCGAGCAGGCACGCCGGCAATCGCGGGCCGTCGCAGCCGCGACAGCGGACTTCAACGTCTGGCTTCCTCAAGCCAGTCCGGCGTGCCGATGATCCGCTCGAAGTCGTCGCCGAAGCGCCGGCGCAGGCCGGGCAGGCGCGCCGCGCCGACGAACTCGATGGCAATGCCGGCGGTGCCCGCCTCCACATAGGCTATGCCGCCCGGTTCAACGGCCGCGGCCAGGTCCGCATCGCTGCTGCCCGGCGAGAGCTGCACCGCGGCGGTGCCGTCCGGACGGAGCAGGGCCAGCATCACCTGCCCGCCGCGCGCTATAGCGGCCGCCGTCGCTTCTGCCACGTCGGGCACCCAGACGCCGAGGTGTTGCACGCCCTCGCCGCGCGCTTCCAGGAAGAGGCGGTGCACCGGCGTGCCCTCAAGAACCTCGATCAGTTCGATCGTCTGACCGGGCATGCGGCCGTAGGCGATGCGCAAGCGGGCGTCGGTCGTGCGAGGGTTCGTCGGCAGCGCCTGCAACGGCAGCTCCCAGGTATGCCAGCGCATGGCGCCAAGCAGCTGATCGAAGCGGCGGGCGCTGGCGTCGAGGTCGTGCACGACCATGCCGATATGGAAGGCGTACGGCTGTGGCGCGGGTGCGGTCACCGGCATCCTCCAGTGTGCTCGCGCCCGGAGCGCGGAGCCTTCTGGGGCAGTCTAGCGAATCAGCCGGCAGCACCGCCTGGCGCGCTGCCGCGTTCAGGTCGATAGAATCGCACGGCGCTTGTGCTGCTCCGGCACGTGCCCTATAATGTTGATAAAATTAGTCCACTTTAGCGGCGGCGGGGAGAGGCACGCGGCGTGAAGGTTTCGACGAAGGGCGACTACGGCGTGCGGGCGCTGATCGAGCTGGCGCTGCACTACGGCCAGGGGCCGCTGCAGAGCGCCGAGATCGCCGCCCGCCAACGCATTCCCGAACCATACCTCGACCATCTGTTGACGACGCTGCGTCGCGCGGGTTTCATCCGCAGCATCCGCGGGCCGCAGGGCGGCCACGAGCTGGTGCGTGAGCCGGCGCAGGTGCCGATCGACGAAGTGATCGAGGCACTCGAGGGGTCGCTGATTCCCAGCTCGTGCCTGGATGAGGGCAGCCCCTGCGCCAGGCAGGGCGGCTGTGCCCAGCGCGAGATGTGGCAGGAGGTCTACGACGCGACGCGCGAGATCCTGCACCGCACCACGGTCGCGGACCTGGCCGCACGCGAGCGCCAGCCGGTGGGCGGGCGATACTACATTTAGGGAACAGGGAACAGGGAACAGGGAACAGGGAACAGGGAACAGGAAATAGCGGGATGATGGCCGGCGGGGTTGTTGGCGCATGAAGCGGACGGTTGATGTGAATGAGACGGGCGGCGCGGCGGCGGTGCGGACGACGTGTGTTGCCGACTCGGTGCTCGATCTCGTCGGCAACACGCCGCTGGTGCGGCTGAACCGGTTGCCGGGGCCGCGCAGTGCCGCCGTGCTCGGCAAGCTCGAATCGCTCAATCCGGCCGGCAGTGTCAAGGACCGCATCGCCGTGGCGATGGTTGCGGCGGCGGAACGCGACGGCCGCCTGCAGCCGGGCGCCACGATCGTCGAGCCGACGAGCGGCAACACCGGCATCGGCCTGGCGATGGTCGCCGCGGTGAAGGGCTATCGGCTGATCCTCACCATGCCCGAGGACATGAGCATAGAGCGGCGCAAGCTGTTCACCCGCTTCGGCGCCGAGCTGCGGCTCACACCGGCGATCGAAGGGATGACCGGCGCCGTCTTTGCCGCGGAAGCACTGGTGCGTGAGCACCCTGGCTACTTCATGCCGCAGCAGTTTCAGAACCCGGCCAACCCCGAGATCCACCGCCTGACGACCGGCCCCGAGATCCTGCACGCCACGGGCGGCAAGGTCGATGCCTTCGTCGCCGGCGTGGGCACCGGCGGCACGATCACCGGCGTGGGCGAGGTGCTGCGACAGTACAATCCCGACGTGCTGATCGTCGCGGTCGAGCCGGCCCGCTCGCAGGTGCTGCGTGGCGGCCGCGCCGGCATGCACGCGATCCAGGGCATCGGCGCCAGCTTCGTGCCGGGGGTGCTCAACCGCCAGGTCTACCAGGAACTGATCGCCGTGGGCGACGACGACGCAATCGAGACCTCGCAGCGGCTGGCGCGCGAAGAAGGACTGTTGGTCGGCATCTCATCCGGCGCCAATGTCTTCGCGGCGCTCAAGGTCGCGCGGCGGCTCGGCGCCGGCAAAGCGGTGGTGACGATGCTCTGCGACACGGGCGAACGCTATCTGAGCGCCGCAGTGTAACGGATCGGCGTATGCCGCGACTCAAGACTATCGATTTTTGCGTGGCCGGAACTACCGCTCCAGCCGGGCCATGAGGGAGAATCCAGGCATGACCGTCCAGGTCTACATCCCGACGCCGTTTCGCCGTCTCACCGGCAATCGCACGCGCGTCGAAGCCGAGGGCCAGACCGTGGGCGAGGTCTTGCGGCGGCTGAACGAGCACTATCCCGGATTTAACGAACTGCTTTACGACGAATCACAGGCGATCCCGGCGCACATCAACATCTACCTGAACAACCGGGAGATTCACAGCCTTCAGGGGGAGGAAACACCAGTGGCAGACGGAGACGAAGTTGCCGTCATTCCCGCGATCGCGGGCGGATCGGGCACGGCGCTGCGGCCCGACCAGGTAACGCGCTACTCGCGGCACATCATCATGCCGCAGGTGGGGCCGGTGGGGCAGCGCAAGCTGATGGCGGCCAAAGTGCTGGTCGTGGGCGCGGGCGGGCTCGGCTCGCCGGTGGCGCTGTACCTGGCGCTGGCCGGCGTCGGCACGCTGGGCCTCGTGGATTTCGACGTGGTCGATCTCTCGAACCTGCAGCGCCAGATCCTGCACCAGAACGACGATATCGGCCGGCCGAAGGTCGTCTCGGCGCGTGAGACGCTGAACTCGTACAACCCGGACGTGAAGGTCGTCACGCACGAGGTGCCGCTCACCTCGGAGAACGCGCTGGAGATCATCCCGCAGTACGACATCGTCGTGAACGGCGCGGACAACTTCGCCACGCGCTATCTGGTGAACGACGCCTGCTACCTCTCCGGCAAGCCGCTGGTGGACGGCAGCATCCTGCTGTTCGACGGCCAGGCTTCGACCTACATCCCCGGCAAGGGTTGCTACCGCTGCCTCTTCCCGGAGCCGCCGCCGCCCGGCATGGTGCCGTCGTGCGCCGAAGCGGGCGTGCTCGGCGCCCTCTGCGGCACGATCGGCTCGATCCAGGCGACGGAGGTGCTGAAGCTGATCCTCGGCGTGGGCGAGCCGCTCGTCGGCCGGCTGCTGCTCTACGACGCGCTCTCCATGGAGATGCGCACCGTGAAGACGCGGCGCGACCCGAAGTGCCCGCTGTGCGGCGATCACCCGACCGTGACTGAGCTGATCGACTACGATGCCTTCTGCGGCGGTCCGCCGCACGTGGCCAACGCGCCGGTCGCCGCCGGCTAAACCCCAGAACCAGGTACCATGCGACGGGGCAGTTCGCGCCCCGCCCAGGAGTTTTGCCCAATGGCCGTCGAAGTCCGTGTCACCGCCGTGCTGCAGAAGATCACCGGAGGCAAGAAGAGCGTGCCCGCCGAGGGCGGCACGGTGGACCAGCTGCTCAAGAACCTCGACAGCAACTACCCCGGTTTCCTCCACCAGGTGCAGGGCGAGGATGGCCGGCTGCACCGCTTCGTCAACATCTACCTGAACGACGAGGACATCCGCTATCTCGACAGGCTGGAAACGCCGCTCAAGGACGGCGATGTCGTCTCCATTCTCCCTGCGCTGGCGGGCGGCGCGTGAACCGGCGCCGCTGGGGTCTGCCCGAGAGCTTCGGCCTGCGCGCCGGGGCGTCGGCGGTTTCACCGCCGGCCATCCCTGCCCGCGCGCGGCGCCTAACCCTGGTTTCGCTTGCGAAGCCTGTCCCTTCCCGAGGCGGGAAGAGACTCCTGAAGCGTTCCTGACGTCGAGCGAGGGCGACGAATCTGGGGTGCCGTTGCGGGACACGCGGATGGTTTCTCCAGCTCTATACCGTCCGCCCTCCTCCCCGTCCCTTCCCGTTTCGGGAAGGGACAGTCGCCGAAGGTGTCAGGGTTAGGTGCTCCGGAAGCCCGCGATCGCCGGGCCTTGCATCGTAATCGGTGGTTGAGCGCTTCGGCCCCTTTCCGGGAGGCTCCATGCTTTACGCGAACATCCTCGAAGCGATCGGCAACACGCCGCTGGTCGAGCTGCCGCACACCAGCCCCAACCCGAACGTCAAGATCTACGCCAAGCTCGAGGGCCAGAACCCCTCGGGCAGCGTCAAGGACCGCTGCGCCAAGTACATGATCGACGCGGCCGAGCGCGCTGGCCTGCTCTCCGACGACAAGATCATCTTGGAGCCGACCAGCGGCAACACCGGCATCGCCCTGGCGATGATCGGCCGTGTCAAGGGCTACCAGGTGATGGTGGTGATCCCGGAGAGCGTGAGCGAGGAGCGCAGCCAGCTCTTGCGCGCCTACGGCGCCGAGATCGTCTACTCCGAGGGGCTGAAGGGCACCAACGGCTCCATCGCCGTGGCCCAGCAGATGGTGGCCGAGGCGCCACAGCGCTTCTTCATGCCCTACCAGTACGGCAACGAGGCCAACCCCCGTGCCCACTACGAAACCACCGGCCCGGAGATCGCCCGCGACCTGCCCGACGTCGATGTCTTCGTCGCCGGCCTGGGCACGGGCGGCACGCTCACCGGCACCGGGCGCTATCTGAAGGAATACAACCCGAAGATCAAGATCATCGCCACCGTGCCGCACCCCGGCGACCTGGTGCAGGGGCTGCGCAGCCTGGAAGAGGGCTTCATTCCGCCCGTGCTGGACGAGTCCGTGCTCGACGGCCGCGTGGTGGTCGACAGCCGCACCGCCTTCGCCGCGACCAAAGAGCTGACGCAGAAGGAAGGCATTTTCGCCGGCATCTCCTGCGGCGCGGCGGTGAAGACGGCGCAGCGCATCGCCGGGCGCATGGAGAGCGGCAAGATCGTTGTGCTGCTGGCCGACGGCGGCTGGAAGTACCTCTCTACTGCGCTCTGGACGACCGAATACGGCGATCTGCCCGCGGACATCGACAGCAAGGTCTGGTGGTAGGGCCGCCGTGACGCTGACGCTGCCGCACGAGTACGTCGAGCAGATCGTCGCCCACGCCCGCCGCGAGGCGCCGAACGAGTGCTGCGGCATCGTCGCGGGCAAGGACGGCGCCGCGGTCAAGCTCTGGCAGGCGACGAACGCCGAGCACAGCCCCTACCGCTACAGCATCGAAGGCAAAGAGCTCCTGCAGATCATGCGGGAGCTGCAGGAGAACGATTGGGAGATGCTGGCCGTCTACCACTCGCACACGCATACGCCGGCCTACCCCAGCCCGACCGACCGCCGCCAGGTCATGCTTTCCGGCTGGGATCAGCCTTACTACGTGCTCGTCTCGCTGGAGCAGGAGCCGCCGGACGTGCGGGCCTATACGATCCGCGACGGCGCGATCGCGGAGCAACGGCTGCTGGTAGCCGGCTAGAAAGTTCGACTGCATAGGAAACGCTTATCGAACCGCGGCCCGCGCCACCGTGCCGGCCCTTGCCCGGCTCGCCTCGTTCCCGTAGCTTGGGCGAGCCGGAGCCGCTTTCGGCGGGCTCTGTCTACCCCGAACAAGCAGGCGGCCCGCGTCGGCAGCTGCGGCCGTGCAACTGGCGGAGGCGCCATGGTCAACACGCGCATCATTGGCACTGGTGACACCAGTGCGAACACCAACGAAGTCCATGGCCGCCTCAACATTCCCGTGCAGCCGATCGCCAAGCAGGCCGCGGCAGACCGCGTCAAGAACTGGAACGAGGTCTACTTCGGCTTCGACCTGGAAGGCGCGATCGTCGAGGCAAACCGCTGCATCGACTGCCCCACCGCGCCCTGTATGGAAGCCTGCCCGGTGCACAACGACATTCCCGCGGCCTTGCGCCTGCTGGAGCGCGGCGATATCGACGGCGCCGCCAACAAGTTCCGCGAGACCTCGAATCTGCCGGATATGTGCGGCCGCCTCTGCCCGCAGGAGAAGCTTTGCGAGGGCAACTGCGTGGTCGGCTTCGCCATCCGGCCGGGAGGGGTGCAGGAACCGCCCGTAACGATCGGCAAGCTCGAAGCGTTCATCGCCGACCACCAGCGCGAGATGCACGGCGGCCTGCAGCCGCTGCCCGTGCTGCCGCCGCCCAGCGGCCGCCGCGTCGCGATCATCGGCTCGGGGCCGGCAGGGCTTGCAGTCGCCGAAGAGCTGGTCAAGCTCGGCCACGCCTGCACCGTGTACGATGCCTGGCCTGAGCCGGGCGGCGTGCTCGTCTACGGCATCCCCAATTTCAAGATGAAGAAGGAGATCGTCGACGCCAAGATCGCCTTCCTCAAGCGCATCGGCGTCGAGTTCGTGCTGAACACCTGGATCGGCCGCGACATCGGCCTCGATCAACTGCTGGCGGACGGCTTCGATGCCGTCTTCCTCGGCACGGGCGCCGGCGTTGGCAACGCGCTCAAGATTCCCGGCGAGGATGAGTTCAGCGGCATCTACGCCGCGACGGACTTCCTCGTGCGCGGCAACCTTCAGCCCGATCAGTTGCCCGAATCGCAGCGTGAGCCGCTGCACCCCGGACGGCGCGTAGTCGTGATCGGCGGCGGCGACACGTCGATGGACTGCGTGCGCACCGCCGTGCGGCTCGGCTGCGAAGAGGTCACCTGCGTCTACCGCCGCACCGAGGCCGAGATGCTGGGTCGCGCGGAGGAGCGCAAACATGCGCGCGAAGAGGGTGTGCGCTTCGACTTTTTGACGATTCCCCTGCGATTTTACGGCGAGAACGGCCGCGTCACCGGCGTCGAATGCCAGCGTATGGAGCTGGGCGAGCCCGACGAGTCCGGCCGCAGGCGGCCGGTGCCGATCCCCGGCTCCGAGTTCGTGCTCGCAGCGGACAGCGTGGCGATCGCGATCGGCTACAACGCCGACCCGCTGATCCCGGCATCGACGCCGGGCGTGAGGGCGAACCGCTGGCACCTGGTCGAGGTCGATCCCGAAACCGGCCAGACCAGCCGGCCCGAGGTCTTCGCGGGCGGCGACAACGTCAACGGCGCCGACCTGGTGGTGACGGCGCTGGCCGACGGCCGCCGCGCCGCCGCGGCGATGCACCGCTACCTGGCCTCGCTCTCTGGCTGATCAGCCGATCGCGGCCCGAATTCGCTGCCCGCTACTCCTTCCGGTGTGCACCGCGCTTGCCCCTTATCCTGGTAGGCGGTCTCGGCGCGCCGCGCGTGTGATTCGACCGCGGCCTTCGGCGCGTAGGCTGAGGGCGATGGACGACGACGCGGCGCGCGAGGGCAGCCGAGGCGCGGTGGACTCCGGGACGGCGGGCGAGCAGGAGTCGCGTGAAGTCTTGCGTGAGCGCGTGCGCGCCTGGTGGACGCAGGTGCTCGCCGGACAGGTCGACCACGATCACCCGATCCAGGGCAGCAACGTCAAGGCGCGCTTGGACGGCAACACGCTGGTGATCAGCGGCAGCGTGCCGGCCGAGGCGGATCGCCAGGAGATCGAAGCCGAGGTCGAGCATCTGCGCGGTAATGACGTCAACGAGGTGCGCGACGAGCTGAAGGTCGAGCCGCGAGGCGATGAAAGGCCCGACTTGCTCGTGCAGACGCTGCTCGGCGCCTTTGAAACCGCCGAGCAGGCGGGCTTCGCCGAGGGATATCTGCAGGGCCACGCGCACGTTGATCCGCGGCGCATGCTCGTGCTGGCGGCCGAGGCAGCGGACGACCAGCGCGCTGCACTGGCCGCTGTCTTGCCCGAGGCATATCTGGGGCACGCGGAGCGGGCGCTTGCAGCCGGGCGCAGTCTGCTCATCGTCACCGTCGACGAAACCCAGGCCTTCCAGGCGCGTGAGCTTCTCGACGAAGAGACGCGCAGCCTGGAGACGATCGTGCTTCCTCCCGAGCCCGCAGAGCGCTCGTCCATGATCCGCACCCTCCCAGCACGCGAGGAGCCGGTACGGTGAAGCGAAGGTACGCAGCGGGCCGATCCGGCCAGGGGGCCGAGGCGGTCGGTGCGGAGGAACGCCGCCATGAGCGTTGAGCAGCCGCCCGCGGCGGCAGGGCGGGAGACGCATGGCTCTGCCGATCCACCGGGCGCCGGCGCCCAGGCGCGCGTCGCGCGAGCGCAGCGCGTCTCGCCGCGAGAGATCCTCAAAGTCGTCGGACCAGGCATCATTACCGGCGGCGCCGATAACGACCCGGCCGGTGTCACGACCTATTCGGTCGTCGGCGCGCAGAACGGCTACGCGCAGAACTGGCTGCTGCTGATCGCGATTCCGCTGCTGATCGTGATTCAGCAAATGTGCGCCCGCATTGGCAGCGTGACGAAGACGGATCTCGCCTCCGCCATCCGCATCCACTACGGCCGCAAGATCGCCACCGGCGCCGTGCTGCTCGCAGCGATCGCCAATATTGCGACGATCGGCGCCGATCTGGTGATGATGGCGTCGGTGCTGGCGCTCATCACCGGCGCGAAGTACGTGTACTTCGTCGTGCCGCTCGCCGCGCTGATGGCCTGCGTGACGATCTTTCTCGACTACAGGACGTTCTCACGCTACCTGCTCTGGCTGGTTGCAGTGTTCGCGGCCTACATCGTTGCCGCCGTGCTCGCGCATCCCGACTGGCCGCAGGTGCTGGCGCAAACCGTGCTGCCGCACATTCACCCCAACGCGACCTACTTTCTCGGCGCTGTCGGCCTGTTGGGCACGACGATCACGCCGTACCTCTTCTTCTGGCAGACCAGCGGCGAGATCGAAGAGCGGCGCGGCGTGCAGGGCATCAGGCGCTCGAACCTGGACATCGCTGCGGGGATGATCTGGTCGAACATTACGGCGTTCTTCATCGTCGTTGTCTGCGCCGCCGTCCTCTACACACATGGCACACAGATCAAGACCGCCGCCGACGCGGCGCGGGCGCTCGAGCCGCTGGTCGGGTCGTCGGCGAAATACCTGTTCTCCGTCGGCATCCTCGGCGCCGGCCTGCTGGCGATACCCGTGCTGGCCGCCTCGACGGCCTACTCGGTTGGTGGGCTGTTTGGCTGGCGGCGCAGCCTGACGCGGCGGGTGAACAACGCGCCGGAGTTCTACCTGGTGCTTGGCATCGCCATCCTGGTGGGTGTGCAACTCGCGATCTCCGGCGTCGATCCGATCAAGACGCTGTTCTACTCGCAGGTGCTCGATGGACTGGTGGCGCCGCTGCTGATCGTGCTGATCCTCCTGCTGACCTCCAGCCGCACCGTGATGGGCGACTTCGTGAACGGCGCCTGGACGCGCGGCACCGGCTGGGCCGCCGTCGCGCTGCTCGTCGTCGCAGATCTGGCGCTGATCTACACCGTCGCCACCAGCGGCCTGCCCTGACCGTTGCAATGGGCCAGTCACGAAATCGTGCCGCCAGGCCCGTTACAATGTCTTCGGGCCACGCGGCAGGCGGAGTGCCGCGGCGTCACGGGAGCCGGCCGGGATGGAAGCGAGCGAGTCACCGTTCAGCGCCGAGCACTTTGAGCGCATCGACGAGAGCGCGGACGAGGCATTCTACGAGGCGCCGCGCCTGGTAACGCACATCGACGACGGCGCCATCGCGGCGGCGGGACGCCTCTACGCGGAGCTGCTGCCGCCCGACGACGACGTGCTCGACCTGATGAGCAGCTGGGTGTCGCACCTGCCCGACGACTTCCGCGTGCGCCGGCTCGTCGGCCTCGGCATGAACGCGGAGGAGCTGGCGGCGAATCCGCGCTTGAGCAGCTTCGTCGTCCACAACCTGAACCGCGAGCCGGTGCTGCCCTTCGCCGACGAGGAGTTCGGCGGCTGCATCGTGACGGTGTCGGTTCAGTACCTGACCCGGCCGGTCGAGGTGTTCCGCGAGGTGCGCCGCGTGCTGCGGCCGGGCGCGTCGTTCATCGTGACGTTCTCCAACCGCTGCTTCCCGACGAAGGCGGTCGCGGTCTGGCGGGCGCTGGGCGACCGCGACCACGCGAAGCTCGTTGGCGCCTACTTCGAGCTGAGCGGCGGCTGGACCGGTCTGGAAGCGCGCGACTGCTCGCCGAGAGAGGACGGGTACAGCGACCCGCTCTATGCCGTGCTCGCGCGCCGGGCGGCTGCTGAGGCAACGAACCAACCATGACGCCCGTCTGCCGTCTCTCCCCGTCCATGCGCATCGGCAGCCGGGAGTTTGTCTGGGGCAGCCGCACGTACCTGATGGGCATCGTCAACGTGACGCCCGACAGCTTCTCCGGCGACGGCGTCGGCCTGGACGTGGCCGCCGCGCGGGCGCGCGCGATCGCGCTGGCCAGCGCCGGCGCCGACATCATCGACCTGGGCGGCGAGTCGACGCGGCCCGGTCACACGCCCGTCGATGTGGACGAGGAGCTGCGACGCGTGCTGCCGGCGCTCTGCGCGATCGTCGCCGCCGTGGATCTGCCGATCAGCATCGACACGCGCAAGGCCGCCATCGCGCGCGAGGCGGTCGCCCGCGGCGCGGCGCTGGTCAACGACGTCAGCGGGTTGATGGGCGATGCGGCGATGGCCGGCGTGGTGTGCGAGGCGGGTGTGCCGGCGCTGCTGATGGCGCGGGGCGCCGGCCGCCAGGAAGATGTACTGGATCGCGTGCGCGGCGACCTGGACGAGAGCCTCGCAGTGGCCGAGGCGCACGGCATCCCGCGCTCGCGCCTGCTGATCGACCCGGGCTTCGGCTTCGGCAAGACCTGGCGCATGAACCTGGAGCTGCTCGGGCGGCTGCGCGAGCTGCGCGGCTACGGCCTGCCGATCGTCGCCGGACTTTCGCGCAAGTCCACGATCGCCCGTGTGCTCGGGCCAGGCACCGGCCGCTCGCTCGAAGCCAACGCGGCCCTGACCACGCTGGCCGTTGCCGGCGGCGCCGAGATCGTGCGTGTTCATGACGTGGCGCAGATGCGGATCGTGGCGCGCACGGCAGACGCCGTCGTGCGCGGCGCGCCGCCGGAAGCAGTTGGCGAGCCGTGAGCGCCGCCGCGGGGGCGCCGCGCACCGTCCAGCTCGCGCTCGGCAGTAATCTGGGCGACCGCCTGCTGAATCTGCGCGGCGCCCTGGGCCGGCTCGCGACGCGTGGCAGCCTGATCGCGGTCAGCGGCCTGTTCGAGACGGCGCCCTCCGGCGTCACTGAGCAGCCTGCGTTCTACAACGCGGCCTGCGCGCTTGCCACGCCGCTCAGCCTGCCGGAGCTGCTCGTGCTGGCCAAGCAAATCGAATGGGAACTGGGCCGCCGGCCCTCGCGCGTATGGGGGCCGCGCCCCTGCGACATCGACATCCTGCTCGCCGGCGAGGAGACGTGTGCGTCGCCGTCGCTGACCGTGCCGCACCCGCGCCTGGCCGAGCGCGGCTTCGTGCTGGCGCCGCTGGCCGAGATCGCGGCGAAGGTCGTGGTGCCCGGCACGGGAAAGACCGTGCAGGCGCTCTGCTCAGCCCTGCCCGTCGCCGAGCGGGAGGGTGTGCGCCGGATCGCCGGTCCCGAGTGGGCCGTTGGCTGAGGCTGGACCAGGCACGGGCAACTCCGCCGCCACCTCGAGCAGGATCTGCTGAGCGTCACGCACGCGCTGGCGGTACAGATCGTGCAGGAAGGCAGGCGCCCAGGGGCGGAACAGCTCGTCGGAGATGGCGAGCAGCAGCGATGCCTCGACTCCGCGCACGGCCGCCACCGAGAAGATCGTCGCCGCTTCCATCTCGACGCAGAGCACACCGCTTTGCCGCAGGTGCTCCACCTTCTTCTTGAACTCGCGGAAGATCGCGTCCGTTGACCAGTTCGTACCCAGAAGCGGCGTGATGCCCCGCCGCTCGCAGGCGGCCTGCACCTTCGCGGTGAGACTGGGGTCGGGCGCGGGTACGGCTTCGGGCGGGAGGTAGTGGAAGGAAGCGCCGTCTTCGCGCAGCACCGCCTGCGGCAGCACCAGCGAGCCGATCGGCGCCCGCTCCTGCAGGCTGCCGGCCGCGCCGAGGATGAGGAAGCGCCTCGCGCCGCAGGCGATCAGCACCTCCATCACCATCGCGGTGGCGGGGGCGCCGACGGGAAACTTGACGACCGTGACCGGCCGGTCTCCCGCGGTGCCCTTGAAGAGCGTTGTCGTCTCCGCGGGCAGAATCCAGCGCTCAACACGCTCCGCGTGCGCCTCCTGCGCCAGTCGCCTCCAGGTGCGGCCCAGGAAGGTGCCGACCACCACGTCGCTGACCTGCACGTCGGCGGGGGCCCAGCCCGTGGATTCGAGCACGTATTCCAGCATGTGTTGGGCGGTGAAGTGCTCTTCATCGTCCAGGTCGTGCAGGTGGGCGGGCGTCGACCACATCGGATCATCCTGCTCAGCGGCCCACGGCGCCGCTCGGGATAGGATTCGGGCCGCTGCGTGCGCCCCGCGCCCACGGCGTTGACCTACGAGGCCGGCGCCTCGTCCTCAGGCTCGGGCACGTCGGCTTCGGTCGTCATCATGGTCCAGCCGACCCAGATAGCCAGGGCCGAGATGCCGGCGACGGCGAAGGCGATCGGCAGCGCCAGCGCCCAATAGCTCCTGCGCACGATGCCGACGGCGAAGAACAGAAGCTGCACGACCGCCGCGGCCACGATCGCCACGCCGGTGAGTTGAGGACGGTCCATCTGTACGCCTCCGACTGCTGAGTGAGGGCGCGTCCGCGAGCCTTCAGGCCGGCTGGGAGCGCATGTCGGGCGGCAGCATGTTGGGGATTGTGTCTTCGATGGGATAGCGCTCGTTGCAGCGCACGCAGAAGAGCGAGCCGCTGACGATCTCACCCTCGCGCTCCTCATCCACGGTGAGCTGCAGCTCTCCCTTGCACACGGGGCAGACCAGGATCTCCATCAGATCGGGCTTCACGCGCTTCCTATCCTCTCCAGGCCCTCCGGACGCGGGGCGTCGGGCTCTCGTCTCGGATTGTAGGGTCGGCCCAGCGGTCCGACAACGGACCCGCCGCCTCGCCGGCCGTGGCTCAACCGTGGCCGGTGACGTAGGCCCGCGCCGCGACCAACGCGAGGAAGAAACAGATCAGGCCGAGCACCATCGCCGGTCGCTCGGGCATGCGGCGCCGGTAGTAGGAGCCGACGCCGATGCCGAGCACGGCGCCGACCCCGTAAATGTAGTGCTGCCAGCCGTGCCAGCCCGCGGGGGCGCGATGGCCGCCGGCGTAGAGACCGATGCCCAGCGCCAGCTGCGGCACGAACAAGATCCAGCCAAACAGCGCGAGCACGAGATAGCCGCGCGGTAACGCCCAGCCGCGCCACCAGGCAAGCAAGCCCCAGACCGCCGCCACACCGTTGCCGACGACGATCGCGATCGCCAGCGCGTTGTGCAGATCCTTCACGCTCACTCCGATCCAGCCGAGCATTTGCACGATGCGCAGCGCCAGGTAGACGGCGAACAGCGCCCCGAACAGCTTGAAGTGCCAGGGCACGGGCGGCCGTTCGGCGCCGGGCGGCGCACTGCCGCCGGTTGGCGGGCCGGGAAGATCGCGGCTGCCGGGAGGGGAGGCCATGCTCACTCCGAAGTGATCCACCGGAGAATTACCACCGCGATCGTACGGGCGCCGCGCGCGGCCGGGCAAGGGATGGGCCGCCGCGCTGTCCACGTCTGCTTTCGCGCTTCGAAGAATCGATTTCGGCGGCGCGCACGGGGGCAGCCACAACGCCTACCAGTTGGTGAAGGAGCCGTCGTGGGCGCGCAGATGGGGCGGCTCCGTGAGGCGGAAGGGATAGGCGCGCGCTGCCGCGCGGTCGAATTCGATGCCGAGGCCGGGCCGCGATGGCGCCAGCAGGTAGCCGTCCTGCCATTCAACCTGGACGGGGAAGACGTCCGTGAGCGTCGTTCCGGGCCGCCAGGGCTGCTCCTGCACGCCGACGTTGGGACAGGCGAGGTTGAGCTGCAGGCAGGCGGCGGTAGAGACGGGGCTGAGCGGGTTGTGCGTGGCGAGCTTGACGTGGTGCGCCTCCGCCATCGCCGCGATCTTTTTCGCTTCGGTAATGCCGCCTGCAAGGCAGAGATCGACGCGCGCGTAGTCGATCAGCTCCTCCTCGATCGGGGCGCGGAACTGCCACTTGGAGTGCAATTGCTCGCCGGCCGCGATCGGCACCGCGGTCTGCTGGCGCACGCGGCGCAGGGCGGTCAGATCTTCGGCCCGCACAGGGTCTTCCATGAAGTACGGCCGGTACGGTTCGACGGCGCGCAGCAGCGTGACCGCGTCGGCCTGGTCGAGGCGCGTATGCACGTCCAGGCACAGCTCGATCTCATCGCCCAACGCGGCGCGCAGCGCCTCGAAGCCGCGCACAGCGGCGCGGATCGCCGTGCGCGACTCGAGCCGACCGTCCTCGGCCGGCAGGTGCCAGCGCACGAAACGCCAGCCTTCGGCCACGGTGGCGCGGGCGCGCTCAACCAGCTTCTGCACGTCGTCCTCGTTGCAGTGCGGATAGCAGACAACGCGCTCGCGGTACAGCCCGCCAAGCAACTGGTAGACCGGCACGCCGAGCGCCTTGCCGCGAATGTCCCACAAGGCGATGTCGATCGCGGAAAGGGCGGCACTGATGACGCCCAGCGCAGGGAAGAAGCCGCCGCGGGCGATCAGTTGCCAGAGATGCTCGCCGCGGAACGGGTCCTGTCCGAGCAGCAGCGGCGCCAGGTGGCGCATGGCGCCCTCGATCGCCAGCTCGCGCCCGGTTAGCCCCGCCTCGCCGATGCCCGAGATGCCTTCATCCGTGTCCATGGTGACGAAGCAGAAGTTGCGGCCGCCGCCCCAGACCAGGTGTGTCTCCACGGCGCTGATTTTCATCGCCCCTCCTTCGGCCGGGCTGCATAGGCGCCGAGCACCCGGCAGGTCGGGCGCTCGCGGCCTGGCCCGGCGTCGTGGCCGCGGGCGCCGAGCCACTCAGCTCGCCAGCGGGCGGTACACCCGCCGTTGCTCGACGCGCACGACGCGTCCGGCATGCGGCGCGGGGAAATGGCCGCCGAGCACCAGCAGCCCCTCAGCTTCGATGCGCTCCACCAGCGCCGTGCGCGAGCGCGCCGACAAGACCCGGTCGTCATCCGCCGATGGACTCCAGTCGGGGTGCTCGATCTCCAGCGGGTGGTGTGCCGCGTCGCCGGTGATGACGCCCCCCTCGCCGCCGCCGTGGACCAGCACGCTGACGTGGCCGGCGGTGTGGCCCGGGGTGCTCAGCAGGCGTACGCCCGGGGCGGGCTCGTGGCCGTCGTCCACCAGGTCGAGCTGGCTGGATGCCGCGAGCGGCAGCACATGCCGGCGGATGTAGCCCGCCTCAACATCCTTCCAGCGCTCCCATTCGGGGCGGTGCACGATGTAGCGGGCGTTGGGAAAGGTGGGTACGAAGGCGCCGTGGCGCTCCGTGCAGTTCCAGCCGACATGGTCGGGGTGCAGGTGGGTGAACACGACCGCGTCGACGCGCTCGGGCTCGATGCCGGCGGCGTCGAGCTGAGCGGGCAAGACGCCGCAGGCGCCCTCGAAACGGCCCAGGAAGCTGCCCAGGCCGGTGTCGACCAGCAGCGTTCGCCCGGCGGACTCGATCACGTAGGTCGTCAGCTCGCAGCGCAGCTTGTCGCCTACAACGCCCGCGGCGTAGTCGCGGAACGCGTCGGGCGGCGCGTCTGGGAAGAAGCCGTTCAGACCAAGCAGTAAATGGCCGTCGGATGCGGTGCTCACCCTGATGTCACCGAATTGCAGCACGCTCATGCGCTCACTTGCTCCACGTGGTCGCATCACCGCGCAGCCTACCATCGATGTTCCACGCCGTGCGCTCGGCGGCGGTTGACCGGCAACGGAGTAGAAGTCCTCTACCCCCTTCGCCGGACGCGCTCGTTCGTGGTGCTGCTTAGCGTGAAGAGCAGCCCCGTTGTTTGCATGCTGACCCGTGGGCCGCCCGCTGGATCCCGCCGAGTGCGGAGGAGGAAGCGCGTGAATGATGAGAACACCGCCGGTGCGCGGGCCGGCGCCCGTCCCGGCGCTGAGCCGGCCTGGACCGTGGAAGACGCGCGTCGCGTCGATTTCGCCCGCATCGAGCCGGGCTGGTCGGTGGCCAGCGCCGACGGCGAAGAGTTGGGCCCGGTACAGGGCAAGGGTCGCGACTACCTGGTCGTGCCCTACGGCCGCGAGCAGGAGCGCAGGCTGTTCGTGCCTCGGGAGTACATCGAGACGATCGGCGAGCGCCGCGTGATCCTGAATCAGCCGGCGCAGCTGCTCATGGACATGAAGCTCGATGCGCCGCCTGCCGGGTTCCCCGAGGAGCACGAGCGGGTCAGCGGCATGCCGCACGAGCCGTTGCGCATGGAAACCGGTGTCGTGCCCGAAGTCGATCCGCTCGCCGGGGGCGCGGCGCAACGAGGGGCGCCGTTGCGCCGCCCACCGGAGCGGGCGCGCTCCAAGGCATTCGCCCGCACCGATCGCGCCGCCGCCGTCGCGCCAACGCCGAACGACAGCTTCGCCAGCGGGCGACTCACCGCGGCCGATGCGGCGGTTCAGCTGGCGCAGTCTCGACGTGACCTGCGCGGCGGGGCGGTTCGCGTGGAGCCGACGCTCGACGGCAGAAGCATCTCGAGTGCCGAGGGCGCCGACGCCGCTGCCCCGCGGCCGCCTGCCGCGACACACATGGAGCGGGCGGCCGGCGGGCGGGGATCGAGCCAACGGCCTACGCTTGTCAATGCGGAGATCCGCGCCGAGTCGTCGTTCGAGGAGCGCTCGGGCTACCGTGTGCTGAGCAGCAGCGCCCAGTTCGACCGGGTGGGCGGGCCGACGCATCAGCCCGGCGTGAAGGATCCACGCAGCCTGGAGCCGCTGCGCACGCAGTTCGGCAAGATGGGCACACCCGGCGAGGGCCAGGAGCGTAACGTCAGCGACCTGGACCTGACGCGCAACAAACGGCCGGACGGTGACCCGTTTGGCTCGCAGGCGCAGACGGTCGGCCGCCCGCTGGCCCCCGGCGAGCCGCAGGCGGCGCAGCGCAGTCTGCCCGGTCCTGCCGGCTCGAGCCGCGCCCGCACCGGCGTGAAGGACGTGCCGCCGGGTTCGGTGGCGCGGCCCCGGCCCGATCGCTAGCCCGGCGCCCGTGCAGGCGTGCACACTGAGCGCAAGACTCGGCGCCGCTGCCGGCGCCGGTTTGCGGGGGTGTGCGCGTGTCGGCAAACGGCGTCGTGATTGTCGGCGCAGGCAGCAGCGCGCGCATGGGCGGCGCCGACAAGCTCTTCGCGTTGCTGGCCGGGCAGCCGTTGCTGCTCCACTCGTTGGACGCCGCGCAGCGGTGCGAGATGGTCCAGCAGATCGTGCTCGTGGTCGCGACGCAGCGGCTTGAAGAGACGCGCTGCCTGCTCGCAGCGCAGCCGATGGGCAAGCTGCGCGCGATCGTGCCGGGCGGTGCGCGGCGCCAGGATTCGGTCATGGCCGGGCTCGCCGCGCTGGCCGGCGTCGAGTACGTCGCGATTCACGACGCCGCGCGGCCGCTGGTCACGCCGGCGCTGTTCGGCGCGGGTTTCGCGGCCGTGGCGGCCACGGGCGCGGCGATCGCCGCTGTGCCGGTAGTGGATACGCTTAAGCGTGCCGCGCCAGATGGCTCGGTGGAAGCGACCGTGTCGCGCGAGGGCCTCTGGGCGGTGCAGACGCCGCAGGTCTTTCGCTACGAGTTGCTGCTGGCGGCGCACCGCGGGAGCGAAGGCGATGTAACGGACGACGCGATGCTGCTCGAAGCGCTCGGCCAGCCGGTGCGCATCTTTCCCGGATCGGTGCGCAACGTCAAGGTGACCACTCCGGATGACCTGGCACTCGCCGCGGCGCTGCTGGCGCGGCAGACAGATTGAAGCCCAGCGCGGACTCGGCACGCTGGCGCCCGCATGGGCGGCCGGCATACGATAGACGGGTGATGCGCGTCGGCATCGGCTACGACACGCACCGGCTCGTGGCCGGCCGCCGGCTGGTGCTCGGCGGTGTGGAGCTGGAGGCGGAGCGCGGGCTGGAGGGCCATTCAGACGCCGACGTGCTGCTGCACGCGTTGATCGACGCGCTGCTCGGGGCAGCCGGGCTGGGCGACATCGGCGGGCACTTTCCGCCCGGCGATCCGCGCTGGCAGGACGCCGACAGCGCCGAGTTGCTGCGCTTCGTCGCCGATGAGCTGGCGCAGGCGGGTTGGAGCGTGGCGAATATCGATGCGAACGTGCTCGCCGAGCGCCCGCGGCTGGCGCCGCAGATCGCGGCAATGCGCGAACGCATCGCTCGCACGCTGGGCGTGCCGCTCGGGCGGGTGAGCGTCAAGGCGAAGACGAACGAAGGGCTGGGCCCGGTGGGCGAAGGCCTGGTGATCAGCGCCCAGGCCGTCGCGCTGATCGAGCGAGCCTGAGGCCGAGTGAAGATGGAATTGCAAGGACGCGCCGTCGCGGTGAAACAGTTCGTTGGCTCCTGCATCTGTTGCGCGGGGCGGCCCGCAGTGTAGCGCGCCGTCCCGAAGCCGGCCTTCATCTCACTGCCCCACCGCCCATTGCCCCACTGCCGTCGCAGGAGCCTGCCATGTCGTTCCTCAAGACGGTGCGCCGCGATCTTCGCGTCGCGCTCGAGCGCGATCCCGCGGCCCGCCATCCACTCGAAGTTGCGCTCGCCTATCCCGGCTTCCACGCCCGGCAGCTGCACCGCGTGGCGCACACACTGCAGTGCCGCGGCGTTCCCGTGCTGCCGCGCGTGATCTCGCATGCCTCGCGCATGCTCACCGGCATCGAAATTCACCCCGGCGCCCGCATCGGCAACGGGCTGTTCATCGACCACGGCATGGGCGTCGTGATCGGCGAGACGGCCGAGATCGGCGACGACTGCCACCTCTACCAGGGCGTGACGCTCGGCGGCACAAGCACGCACCGCACCAAGCGGCATCCCACGCTCGGCAACCGCGTGACCGTTGGCGCCAACGCCTCGGTGATCGGCGCGGTGACGATCGGCGACAACGTGCGCATCGGCGCCGGCTCCGTCGTCGTCACCAACGTGCCCGCGAATGCCACCGTGGTCGGCGTGCCCGGCCACATCGTCGCCTTCCACAATCCCGGCAACGACACGATCGAGCGTTTGCCGGACCCGGAATGGGACCGCATCAGCCAGCTCGAACAGCGAATCGCGGCGCTCGAGACGCGCCTCAAGGCCGTTGAGGCCGAGCGGCGGGCGGCGGTGAGCGCGAGCTGCAGCGCCTGATCGCGCCGCCCCGATTCCGTTCCCCCTCTCGTTCATGAACGAAAGCGGCCCCGATCGCCCTGCGCATCGCGGCGCCGACTGTGAGGATAGTCCATGCGTCTCACCGATACGCTGTCCGGCCGCAAGCAAGTGTTCGCGCCGATGGGCGACGAGGTGCTGATGTACGTCTGCGGCGTCACACCCTACGCCCCAAGCCACATCGGCCACGCGATGAGCTACATCGTCTTCGACGTGTTGCGCCGCTGCTTGGAGTTCAGCGGCTACCGCGTGCGCCACGTGCAGAACTTCACCGACATCGACGACAAGCTGATCCAGCGCGCGGCGGTCTCCGGCGCGAGTGTAAAGGAGCTGGCGGAGCGCCACATCGCCGACTACTTCCGCGAAATGGATGCGCTCAACGTGGCCCGCGCCACCGTCTATCCGCGCGCCACTGAAGAGGTGCCGCAGATTATCGAGATGGTGCAGGGGCTGATCGATAAGGGCTTCGCCTACCGGTCGGGCGGCGATGTCTTCTACCGCGTGCGCAAGAAGGCGGGCTACGGCGCGCTAAAACACCAGAGTATCGACGAGCTGGTTGCCGGCGCCCGCATCGAGATCGACGAAACGAAGGAGTTCGCCGGCGACTTCGCGCTGTGGAAGGGCGCCAAGCCGGGCGAGCCCGCCTGGGAGAGTCCATGGGGGCCGGGCCGGCCCGGCTGGCACATCGAATGCTCGGCGATGTCGCTGCGCTATCTCGGGCCCAAGATCGACATTCACGGCGGCGGCGAGGACCTGATCTTTCCCCACCACACCAACGAGATCGCGCAGACCGAGGCCTTCACCGGCGAGGAGCCGTTCGTGCGCTTCTGGGTGCACAACGCCCATCTGCGGCTCGACGACGAGAAGATGAGCAAGTCGCTGGGCAATATTCTCAGCATCCGCGACGCGCTCGATCGCTGGGGCGCGGACGCGATGCGCGTGTTCGTGCTCACCTCCCACTACCGCAGCCCGCTCAACGCCAGCGACGAAGCGCTGGACGCGGCGAAGCGCGGGGCGGAGCGGTTGGCGGGCGCGGCGCACGCCGTCGGCAGCGGCGGCGGCGAACGCGCCGTGGACGCGGCGCCGTTCCGCGCCCGCTTCATCGAGGGTATGAACGACGACTTGAACACACCGCAGGCGTTGGCCGCGCTATACGAGCTGGCGCGCGAGATCAACCGCGGCCGCGACGAGGGCGCGGACATCGCCGCGGCGCAGGCCACGCTGCGCGAGCTGGGTGGCGTGCTCGGCCTGACCTTCGTCCCAGGCGAAGGGACAAAGCGCGAGGCGGCGCCGTTTATTGATTTGTTGGTGGAGGTGCGGCGCGAGCTGCGCAGCGCGAAGCAGTGGGCGCTGGCCGACCAGATTCGCGATCGCCTGGCTGGGCTGGGCGTGGCGCTGGAGGATTCGGCGCAGGGCACGAGCTGGCGGTCGCTCTGAAACCTTTTCGCAGCAAAATTTCGCGCAATTGACGCAAAACCCGCACTTCCGAGCCGGCTGTATCAAAAGTACCGATAGCGGCCCGGCCGGCTGATCGCGGCCCGCCGCGGTGGTAGAGTGTTAAGACTCAGATATGTGCAGCGAAGCAGTCCCGCACGCGCAGGAGCACGAGCAGAGCAGCACGGCCGGGCAGCGTCCGTACGTCTCCGTCGTGATCCCCGCGTACAATGAAGAACTCTGGCTAGAGCGGTGCGTTTCCGCCCTGCAGCGGCAGCAAACCGAAGTTCCCTTCGAGATCATCGTCGTTGACAATAATTCCTCAGACGGCACCGCCGAACTGGCGCGCCGGCTGGGCGTGCGCTACGTGTTCGAGCCGCGGCAAGGACTCACCTTCGCCCGCCAGGCCGGCGAAGAGGCAGCACTGGGTGAGATTGTCGCGCACACCGACGCCGACTCCGTGGCGCCGTCCGACTGGATCGAGCGCATCGCCCGGGAGTTCCGCTGCAGGCCCGAAACGGCGGTCGTCTCCGGGCCGATGTGCTTCCCGAAGGCGCCGCTGGCGATGCAGGTCGTGGCGCCGCTGCAGAACTTCTTCGTCTGGTTGTGGTGGCTGCTGACCCGGCGGCTGGCGGTGCTCAATGGCTGCAACTTCGCCGTGCGCGCCGTGCTGCTCGTACAGGCCGGCGGCTTTGCCGTGAATCTGCCGGTAACGGGCGACAGCCGCGTGCTGGCCATCCTCAAGCCGTATGGCCGAGCACGCCGGCTCGGCGTGAAGATGAGGACATCCGGCCGGCGCTTTCACGGCCAGGGCACGCTGCGCGCGCTGACCTTCTACGCGAGGCAGCAACTGATCGCGGCACTCGGCAGGGAGAGGTTTATGTCGGCTCCGGACATCCGCATGCCCGACGGCTGGGCGGTGGAGCTGCGGCGCCGGCGTCGCGCGGCGCTGGCGCTGCTGCCGGCCGTGCCGGTGCTGGCGCTGGCGGGCTGCGGCGCCTATATGGCGATCAGCCCCAGCTCACAGGTCTACGGCAAGATCGTGGTGCACGGCCCTGACTCCGAGAAGACCGTGGCACTGACCTTCGACGACGGCCCCAACGAGCCGTTTACCTCGGAGATCCTGGCCGTCCTCGACCGCGAGGGCGTGAAGGCGACCTTCTTCGCGGTAGGCGTCAACGTTGCGACCTATCCCGATGCGGCACGGCGGATCGTGAGCGACGGCAACGTGATCGCCAACCACTCCTGGGATCACTCGCGCCTCGCCACGGCGGTGGATTTCCGCTATTCGCAGCTGCAGCAGGCGCAGGACGAGATTCAGAGCGTCACCGGCGTGACGCCGCGGTTCTTCCGCCCGCCGGCGGGCATTCACACGCCGTGGCAGCTCAAGAAGGTGAACAGCTCGGGCATGATCACGGTGAACTGGGACGCCGAGGGCTTCGACTGGGTGAAGCCGAACTCGCCTGAGCGTATCGAACAGAAGGTGCTGTCGAGCGTGCGGCCCGGCTCGATCGTCCTGCTGCACGACGGTGATGAGACGCACCACGGCGCCGATCGCAGCCAGACCGTGGCGGCGCTGCCGGTGATTATCGAGACGCTGCGAGCCGAGGGCTACCGCTTCGTGACCCTGCCCGAGATGCTCGACCAGCCCGCCTACCAGGTTAAATAGGGCACGCGGGGGCGAAGCCCTTGCCGCCTAACCCCTCTTTGCGTCGATATCGCCGCGCCGCGGCGATCTGAAGCAAGCCGCGTCTGCATGGAAAGTCTCCGACGGTTGCGCTGCGGCCTGGCCCGGCACGGGGCGGATGCGGACGAGAACGCTCGGTAGCTTTCAGACAACCCTTCGTCATGTCATATGTCACATGAAGAAAAGGGACAGCCGACTCCGAGCGAGGCAGGGATAGGCGCGGCCTACTTGTCCGCCCGCAGCAGCAGCACCGGGATGGTGGCCTCTTCCAGCAGGCTCTCAGGCACGCTGCCGAGGAAGAGCCGCCCCAACGTGGAGCGGCCCTGCGTCGTCATCGTCACCAGGTCGATCTGCTGCCCTGCGATCACGCGCGCCAGCGTGTCAACCGCTTCGCCTTCCATGATCACCTGCTCGACCTTGAGCCCCTCGCGCTGCAGGCGCTCGGCCATGCCGGCGAAGTAGCGCGTCGTTGAATCTTCTTCGGCCTCGACCACCTCCTCCGCCACCTCGGCCGTTACCGGGGAGGCGGCGACCGGGTCGGCGGCAGCCGTTTGCGAGAGCACCTTGACGCGCGAGGTGACCGCGTGCAAAAGCACGACCGTCGCCTCAAAGCGGCGTGCGAGTTCGATCGTGTGGGGGAGGATACGTTCTGCCAGCTCCGTGCCGTCGAGTGGCAGGAGGATGCGCCGGTACATGGGCGGCCTCCACCGTCTCCGCGGCAGCGGTGAGCCGCGGGGCGTGCGGGGTGATTACAGACGTAGCCGGGGTTCTCGCCGCGGCTGTGCGGCCGTCGCGGTAAAGATGACACTCGGCCCAGCCTGCCAGCCAGCGTCCAATCAGGGCGGTGCCAACGCCGGCGACCGCGTCGCTGAAGTAATGGTTGCCCGTGATCACCACCGCGAAGGTCATCAGCACGGGCAGCGCCAGGCCGAGCCAGGCGAGGCGGCGCGCGCCGGCGAACTGCCAGACGGTCAGCCCCATCAGCAGCACCCAGCCCACGTGCATGCTGGGAATCGCCGCGTAGGGGTTGAAGAAGACTTTCGGCTCGACCGTGTCGTAGACGCCGGAGGCTTTCGCGGCGGTATCCACGAAGCCGTAGCCGGGCACCAGCCGCGGCGGCGCCAGCGGCACGATCTGAAAGACGATCAGCGCGATCGCCCCGGAGATCAGCACCGCGTTGCGCGTAACGCGGAAGTGCGGGCGGTGCCGCCAGTACAGCCAGACGGCCAGCAGGATGATCAGTGGCAGATGCGCCCACATGTAGATCGCGTTGAAGATCTGCATCAGCGCGTCGTTGTCGATGATCAGCGACTGCAACTGGCGCTCGCGGAAGATGCCCAGCGCCTGCTCGAAGTCGATTACGTGGCGGGCGTTGGCCAGCGCCAGCGCATGGCGCGCCTGCTCGGCGCCGGCCCACTGCACCGCACCTACGCTGAGCGAATAGACGATGTAGCCGCCGGCCGCGACCACGAGCTGCCAGAGCGCGTCGAAGTACCAGGGCCGAGAGAGTGCAGCGGCACGGGGCCGTGCCAGCGTGTTCGAACTCACCGCCTCAGTGTCTCATGCCCGCGGGCACGCGGCATAGCCCCGCCATACCGTACGTGCTGGCTCCCGCGCGTATTGCCGGTGGTCTGCCACGCTCCTAACCCGGCCTCGGTGCGCTCGTCGGACGCGTTCGGGCCAGGCGGTCGCTGCCGGCGCGCCGGTGGACCGCCATCACGCACTCGTCCTCGATATAACTGAGGCCGGCGGCTTCGGCGATGCGACGGGCCTCGCTCGAGACGATGCCTTGCTGCAGCCAGATCGCCTGCGCGCCGGCCGCCACCGCGGCGCGGGCGACCTCGGCGCAGTACTGCGGCCGGCGAAAGACGTTGACGAACGCCACCTGCTCCGGCACCGAGGCGAGGTCCGGATAGCAGCGTTCACCCAGCACCTCGTGCTCCTCCGGGTTGACCGGGATGATGCGGTAGCCCTGCGCCTGCATGTAGGCGCTGACGTAGTGCGACGGCTTCTCGGGCAGCGAGGATGCGCCGACGACGACGATCGTGCGGTAGCGAGTCAAGATCTCAAGCTCAGCGCTCACCGTTTCCTCCTCCGCCGCGGCTCGCCCGCACGGTATCACCCCGCCGGTTGCGTGCGCATCGCCCGCCACGGCGGCACGGCGCCGCTCGCTCGCTCTACAATGCAAGGAGATGCGCGGAGGCGCGGGCGATGACGATGGAAACGGTTGGCGGCGGCACACCCGCCGCGACGGCAGCGGCGAATTCGCGGCGGGAGCCGAAGCCGCCCTGGTTGAAGGTGCGCTTTCCCGGCGGCCCGAACTACCTGCGGCTCAAACAGCTCATGCAGGCGCAGCGGCTGCACACCGTCTGCGAGGAGGCGCACTGCCCCAATGTGGGCGAGTGCTGGGAGGCGGGCACGGCGACCTTCATGATCCTGGGCGACGTCTGCACCCGCGCCTGCGGCTACTGCGCGGTGACCAGCGGCCGGCCCGGGCCGCTCGACCTGGAGGAGCCGTTCCGCGTCGCCCAGGCGGTGCGGCAGATGGGTTTGACCCATGCCGTAATCACGTCGGTCGACCGCGACGACCAGGCGGACGGCGGCGCGGGTCTGTTCGCGGAGACGATTCGCTGGATTCGCCGGCTGGCGCCGCAAACCACGGTCGAAGTGCTGATCCCAGACTTCGGCGGCAACTGGGAGGCGCTCGCCACGGTGATGGCGGCGCAGCCGGAGATCCTCAACCACAACGTCGAAACGGTGCCGAGGCTCTACCGCCGCGCCCGCTCGAAGGGTTCATATCCGCGCTGCCTGGAGCTGCTGCGCCGGGCGAAGGATCTGGACCCCGGCACGATCAGCAAGACGGGGATGATGGTTGGCCTGGGCGAGACGTGGCCGGAGATCAGCGCGGTGATGCAGGACCTGCGCGGCGTCGGCTGCGAGGTGCTGACGATCGGCCAATACCTGCGGCCATCGGAGAAGCACCTGCCGCTGGCGCGCTACTATCCGCCGGAAGAGTTCGACGAGCTGCGAGCGGAGGCGCTGGCCCTGGGCTTCAGCCACGTCGAATCCGGACCGCTGGTGCGCAGCTCATACCACGCCGAGCGGCAGGTGATGGGCAATCTACGGCGGCGGCAGACGCTGCCGGATGCGGAGATTATCCCGCTGATGGCCGTGCAGAGCGGCGGCGGCCAGCGGTGAAGATGGTGACCGTCGTCGTGCAGGAGGAGGACAGCGCCGGCCTGTTGGAGGCGTTGATGGCCTCCGGCTTTCACGCCACGAAGATCGCCTCCACCGGCGGCTTCCTGCACCGCGGCAACGTGACAATGCTGATCGGCGCCGAGGACGCCGACCTGCCCGCCATGCTGGAGATCGTGCGCGAGCGCTGCCACGCCCGCGAGACCGGCGGCGTGCAGATCGGCGGCGCCGTGCTGTTCGTACAACAGATAGAGCAATACCACCGCTTGTAGCCCCTCTTCACCGCCGGCGCGCTTGACGCGCCGGCCGCGGCAGCCGAGAGTAATCACCTCCGGCGCCGGGCGTTGCAACCGCTACGGTTCGTCGCTGCAGGTCGCCCGCCGGAGCTTCGAGACGTAAAGCAACACACCAGGGCCGTATCGGCCCGGCGGAGCATAGAGATGACGGATTCAGAGAGCGCAGGGAGGCCGGCGCCGGACGGGGTCGCCGGCGCGCAAGAACAAGCGCCGCATGAGGCGACGAATCACGCAGCGATGGCGCCGAATGGACACGTGCTCGCCGACAGCAACGGCGCCGGCTCCGGCAGCGCCCCCGGCCAGCGCGAAATCGCGATTGAGGAGCTGTCCGACCGCGATGAGGCCTGGCTGGAGCGGGTGCAGGCCGAGTTCGTCGCGGGCTTCCGCGCCATGCACGAGGCGACGCCGGCGGTCACGGTCTACGGCTCGGCCCGCGTGAAGGAGGGCTCCACGGTCTACGAGGACTCGCGGCGCATCGGCGCGGCCCTGGCCCGCGCGGGCTTCACCGTGATCACCGGCGGCGGACCGGGTGTCATGGAAGCGGCCAACCGCGGCGCGGTCGAGGCGGGCGGCCGCTCGATCGGCATGCAGATCACCCTGCGCAACATGGAGCCGCCGAACCGCTGGACGACAGAGTCCGTAACCTTCAAGTACTTCTTCGTACGCAAAGTGATGCTGGTGAAGTACGCCACGGCCTTCGTGCTGATGCCCGGCGGCATGGGCACGCTCGACGAGCTGTTCGAGACGCTGAACCTGCTGCAGACGGGCAAGATCCACCGCTTTCCGGTCATCCTCTTCGGCTCGGACTACTGGGCCGGCCTGCTGGATTGGATGAAGCGGCGGCTGCTGGCCGAGGGCTACATCGGCGGCAAGGACCTGGACATCTTCCTGATCGAGGACGATCCGCAGGCGGTTGTGGAGCACATCACTCGCTGGCACCGCACACACAGCGTGGCGGACCTGGACCGGCACCCGGAGCGCCGCCCCCGCCGCGCACTGGACTGAAGCAGCCGGCCGCATCCCCGGTTTATCTCTTGCCCCGGTAACAGGGAAAGGGAGGTGCGGACGCGGGATAGTTGGCGCTGCGGGCTAGGGGATCGGCCGGGTGCGCAGGCGCCAGAGGCCGCGCAGATCCTCGGCGATAGTTGGGCCAAGGCGCACGCGCGTGTCCGGGTCTTCGACCCAGCGCACCGGCAGGTCCTTGATCCGGTAGCCCTTCTTCTCGGCCAACACCAGCAGCTCGGTGTCGAAGAACCACTCGTTGTTCTGCACCAGTGGCACCAGCACGTCCGCCGCCCGCCGCGAAAGCGCCTTAAAGCCGCACTGTGCGTCGCTGAAGCGCGTCCACAGCACGCCCTTGATCAGGAGGTTATAGGCGCGGCTGATCGCCTCGCGCTTGAAGGAGCGTGACGTGCGGCTGCCGCGCGCCAGGCGGCTGCCGGTGGCCACGTCGTAGCCCTCCTCGGCAATCGCGCGGATGAGGGTGGGATAGGCGGCAAGCTCGGTCGAGAGATCTACATCCATGTAGCTGACAACGTCGGCGGAACTCTCCAGCCACGCCGCCCGCAGGGCACGGCCGCGGCCCTTTTGCTCGAGGTGCAGGCAGGCGACGCGCGGAACCTCGGCGCTGAGCCGCCGGGCCACGGAGAGCGTGCCGTCGGTTGAGGCGTTGTCGGCGACCAGGATGCGCCAGTCGTAGGGCAGGTGCTCGCCGAGGAAGGCGTGCAACGCCTGCACGCTCTGCTCAAGCACATGCTCCTCGTTGTACACGGGGATCACCGCATCGACCGTCGTCACGGGCACCTCCGCGCTCGCACGCACGCTCCACACAGCGTACCGAAGGGGCCGGAGCGAGGGAAGTAGCGGCCGCTGCCCCTTCGCTTGACACAGATTTTCGGCCGGTGCTACTGTCGCCTTGCGCTGCGTTGGAGGCATGCCACCTCCGCCGCTGCGTGTGACCGCAACTGCCGTCCATCCACCCCCGGGCGGCGTGGCGCACTGCGCCGGCGGCCGGCGCGGTTTCCATCCGGCGGGCGCCGGAGCACCGCGTATCCACACCAGCACGCAGGTGATGCCTACGAACCGGGCCAGCCTGCCGGTGGACGTCCGTCGCGCTGCCGGCCGCAAGGCACGGCAAGCCGCGACATGGAGCGACGCACGGTAACGTCGCGACGAGGCGGGTATCGATGCTGCTTGCACCGTGGATTATCGGCAAGCCGGCCGGCGAAACCTTCGAGTTGCTGTTCGTTTTCCTGTTCACGGTGCTCGGCCTCGTCGTCATGTATCTCTTCGGCCGTTACTGGCAGGGCTAGGCCGGCGCCGGCGGCGTCGCGGCACATCTCGCCGCGCATTCGCTGCCCAGCAGGGAGGAGCGTATGGCGATCTCGGAACGGCCGCCGGGGCGAACCTGGCAGGATACCGTTTACGACAAGCTGTTCCACAACTACATCTGGCGCTCGATCTTCCGCTCGGGCTATCCGAATACGCCGCGCAACCAGGCGCTCGTCGTGGCGACGAACGTCTTCCTCCACCTGCACCCCACGCGTCTACACCGCACCCACGTCAAGATCACGCACACGTATTGCCTCGGCGGACTCAGCTTCTTCATGTTCCTGGGTCTGACCGTCACCGGCGCGCTGCTGATGTTCTACTATGTTCCCTCGGTTGAGCGCGCCTACACCGATATTCAGGCGCTGGAAAGCAACGTCCGCTTCGGCGAGCTGATGCGCAACATGCATCGCTGGATGGCGCACTGCATGGTCTTGCTCGTCTTCATGCATATGATGCGCGTCTTCTACACCGGCGCGTACAAGCCGCCGCGCGAGTTCAACTGGGTTGTCGGCGTGATCCTGCTGGTGCTGACGCTGCTGCTCAGCTTCACCGGCTACCTGCTGCCCTGGGATCAGCTCGCCTTCTGGGCGATCACCGTCGGCACGAACATGATTGGCTCGGCGCCGGTGTTCGGCACGAAGAGCCGGTTTCTGCTGATCGGCGGCACGGAGGTTGGGCAGGGCGCATTAATCCGCTTCTACACCTTGCACGTCATCGGCTTACCGCTGCTGGCGGCGATCTTCATGGCCGTTCACTTCTGGCGCATCCGCCGTGATGGCGGGCTGGCGCGGCCGCTGTAGGAGGCGCTATCGATGGCCAGCGCACCGGTCGTCAAGGCAACGGTTCCGACGCGCCCGATGGCCAACCCGCGGGCACGCCGCGAGCGAGACGAAGAGGTTCTCGTCTGGCCGGACCTTGTCTTCGTCGAATTCATCTCGGCGGTGTGGTTCACGATCGTGATGATGGCGCTGGCCACGCTGATCAACCCGCCGAAGCTGGACCAGGCGAATTCGGACATCACGCCCAACCCGTCGAAGGCGCCATGGTATTTCCTCAACCTGCAGGAGTTGCTGCTGCATATGCACCCCGCCCTCGCCGGCGTGATCGTGCCGACCGTGGCACTGATCCTGCTTGCGGCCATTCCTTACCTGGATCGCAGCAACGAGGGTCAAGGGGTGTGGTGGGGCGGCCATCCCAAGGCGGTGAACATCGTCATCTTCGCCGCGATCTTCTCGTTTATCGTCACCTGGCTGCTGATCCTCTACGACAACGGCACGCAGGACATCCTCTATAACTGTGTCAGCCAGCCCGACAAGCTGTGGAGTTGCCTGAAGGAGGGCGGTACGCCGGGCGACGCGCACCACCTGCCCGCCTGGCTGCGCAATGTGCGCGGCATCCAAACCGGCATCGTTTGGCCGAAGTGGACGACCCACATCCCCTATGTGCCGTTCCACCAGTTGAAGCTGCTGGATTCGAACTTCCTCAACCTCAATTTCCCCGCCTGGATCGTGGAGCAGGCGATCCCGCTGGCCTTCATGATCGGCTTCCCGATCCTGCTGGTGTTGCTGCTGCGCTGGCGCTACGGGCCGCTGGGCATGCGCGGCACGATGTATGCCCTGTTCACCGGCTTCATGACGGTGTACGTGGTGCTCACCATTTCCGGGACGGCGTTCCGCGGCGAGGGCCAGGAGCTGCTGTGGCCGTGGCAGTTGCATCCGCCTGAGGGGCTGGGCATCGCCTAGCCCGGGCCGAAGAGAGAGGTCCGCGCGCGGGCGCCACCCCGGGAGCGCGGCCACGACGACCTGGAGTCAGTCTGGAAGAGGCGAGTGGCGAGATGGTAAGCGAGAACAACCAGCCGGAGCAGCCGCAAGCCGCGGCCACGCCTCCCGCGGAACAGCCCGCGCCTCCTGCGGCCGCGGCGCCCGCGGCGCCGAAGTCCAAGAAGGACATGACGCCGGAGGAGCGGGCGGCGGCGATCAAGGCGGCGCAGGAGAAGGCGCTGCGCCTTAAGGCGGAGCGCGACGCGGCCAAGGCCGCGGCGGCCGGCACCGCCGTGGCCGTCGCCGCGCCGGCCGAGGCGGCAACCGCCGCCAACGGCGCCGTCTGGCGTATTCCGGCAGCCGGCGGCCAGAGCGTCGCCGTGGCGCGGCCCGACGCGCGCCAGGTCACGGCCGTCGAGCAGACCGACCGCCAGGTGCAGGTCACGATGAAGCGCCGGCAGGTGCTGCGCGGCGGCGTCATGGCCTCGCTGCTCGGCTTCATCATCCTCTCGCTCGGCAGCTTCGTGAACTTCTTCAACCCGCGCCACATCACCGGCTTCGGCGGCATCGTCAAGGTGCCGAAGTCCACGATTCCCGAGCAGGGCAAGGACCCGGTCAAAATCTTCGACGCCAAGACCTGGCTGGTGAACCTGAAGCCGGGCGAAGGCGGCTTCCAGAGCATCCCCGGCAGCAAGAACGGCGGCCTGATCGCGCTCTACCAGAAGTGCGTACACCTGGGTTGCACGGTGCCCTGGCGTGCCGACTTCGAGTTCGGCGGGGAGCGCGGCTGGTTCCGCTGCCCCTGCCACGGCTCGACCTATACCAAGGGCGGCGCCCGCGTCTTCGGCCCGGCGCCGCGCTCGCTGGACACGTTCGACCTGACGATCAACGGCGACGGCTCCGTCTCGATCAACACGGGCAAGATCACGCGCGGCGACCTCGACGACCCGCAGCGGGGCAAGCTTCCCCCCGCTTGATCTCGCGGGCGCCGCTCCGCACGGGGCGGGCGCGGCGCTGAGGCAGGTGCATGAACACCCAGAAACAGATCACGCTGATGGTGGCGCTCGTCCTGCTTATGCTGGGCGGCTGCGCCGCGTACACGGTGTACGACCAGCCACGCGAGAACGCTTCGGCGGCGGCGCAGCAGTCCACGCTCGCCGAGCGCGGGGCGCGCATCTTCGCCCGCTACTGCCGCCAGTGCCACGGTAACGCCGGCGAGGGCCGCATCGGTCCCCAGCTCAGCCGCGACGAGCTGCGCAACCCCAACACGTTGGTGGAGACGCAGCAGTGGGTGACGGACACGATCACCTGCGGCCGTATCGGCAAAGTGATGCCGCCGTGGGCGATCCGCGAGGGCGGATCGCTGACCGACGAGCAGATCCGCGACCTTGTCAGCCTGATCACCGGCGTGCCGCCCGGGGCCACGACGCTGCAGCCCAAGAACTTCTGGGATAAGGCGGCCGAGTTCAGCAAGGAAGAGAACCTGGCGGCCGCACGGGCCGTGAACCCCAACACAAACGTCCCCGCGACCCTGGCGCCGATCGACGAGACGCTGGCGGCGGCCTCGATTACCGGCGCCACGGCGAAGGTCTGCGGTCAGCTCGCGCCGGCCACGGCCACGCCGGCCGCCGGCCCGCCTGCCGGTTTGAAGCCTGCCGGTACCTGGACTGAGGATGCGACCGACAATAAGTTCTCGGTCACCGACATGGAGCAGACCGCCGGCTCGAGCATTACGGTCAACTTCAGCAACAAGGGCAATGCCATCCACAACTTCGAGGTGCTCGACGCCTCCGGCAAGGTACTGAAGGACAGCAGCGGCAAGGACATCACCTTCCAGCCGATTC
Organism: Dehalococcoidia bacterium; assembly: GCA_035310145.1. Lineage (NCBI taxonomy): Bacteria > Bacillati > Chloroflexota > Dehalococcoidia > Dehalococcoidia bacterium. The sequence continues at coordinate 67,705 of DATGEL010000093.1, read as the reverse complement.
CCGGCGGGCAGTCCACCACGCTAACCTTCACGATTGCCACCCCCGGCGTCTACAAGTTCCATTGCCAGGTGCACCCCACGGAGATGACCGGGCAGCTGTATATCGTCGGGCCGAACGGCGAAACCGGTGCCGCCAGCCCGACGCCAGCCGCCGCGTCTGCGCCGACGACGGACTGGAAGGAAACGACGACCGACAACAAGTTCTCCGATACGCAGGTGACGGTGCCGGCCGGCAAGCAGGTGACGCTGACCGTGCAGAACCAGGGCACCGCGGTTCACAACGTCGATGTCCTGGACGTAAAGGACGACAGCGGCAAGGACATCAAGACGGACCTGGTGCAGGCGGGGAAGTCTGCCACGCTGACCTTCACGATCAGCAAGGCGGGCACCTATCACTTCCACTGCGATGTGCACCCCACCGAGATGACCGGCACGTTAGTCGTTCAATGACCGGCCCGCCGCCGTGCGCGGCGGGTTCGCGGTGAAACGGCATACAATGGCCGCAGCGCGAGGCGTCGGTACAGCTACACCGGCGCCTCGGCCGTGTCCCCGCGAGGCGCGGGCGCCGAGCGCCGGCCCGCGAGGCGTGGCGGAGGCTTCCATGCCGGATGTCGGCATTCTCGGACTGGCGCAGTCGGGCAAGACGACGGTGTTCAATGCCGTGACGCGCGGCAATGCGCACACCGGCTACGGCGGCGCCCATGGCCCGAACATCGGCGTGGTCAAGGTGCCCGATCGCCGGCTTGACGTGCTCGCGGAGATGTACCACCCGAAGAAAGTAACGCCCGCCGATATCCGCTATGCCGACTTTCCCGCGGCGGGCGCGGCGTTCGGACGCGGCGAAGGGCCGGGTGGCCAGTTTCTTGCCGAGGTGCGCAAGAACGACGCGTTGATCCATGTGGTGCGCCTGTTCGAAAACGCCGAAGTGCCACATCCGGAGGGCAGTATCGACGCCATCCGCGACATCGGCACGCTCGAGCTCGAGCTTTCTTTCGCCGACCAGGCGCTGATCGAACGGCGCCTGGAGCGACTGCACACCGAGCTGCGCTCCATGAAGCCCGGCGAGCGCACCGCGGGCGAGCGCGAGCAGGCGCTGCTCAGCCGCCTGCGGACGGGCCTGGAACGCGACCAGCCGATCCGGGCGCAGGGACTCGACGACGATGACGAGCGGTTGATCGCCGGCTACCGTTTCCTCACGCAGCTGCCGATGCTGGTGCTGCTCAACATCGGCGAAGACGCCCTGGGGCGCGCCGCCGAGATCGAGGCCGAGTACCGTGCGAAGCTCGCCGCGCCGGGGATCGAGGTCACCTGCTTCTGCGGCAAGCTGGAAATGGAGCTGGCCGAGATGGAGCCGGAGGAGGCGAAGGAGTACCGCTCCGAGCTCGGCCTGGGCGAAGAGGCCGGCCTCGAGCGCGCGATCCGCCTCTCGTATCACCTGATGGGGCTGATCTCGTTCCTGACCGCGGGCGAAGATGAGTGCCGGGCCTGGACGGTGCGCGACGGCAGCACGGCGCCGCAGGCCGCGGGCAAGATCCACAGCGATCTGGAGCGCGGCTTCATCCGCGCCGAAGTCGTGCGCTTCGAGGATCTGGCGGCTGCCGGCAGCATGGCCGAGGCGAAGCGGCACGGCCACGTGCGCATGGAAGGCAAAACCTACGTCGTCAAGGACGGTGATGTGCTCAACATCCTCTTCAACGTCTAGGCCGCTCCGTACGCGGCCTGTGAGCGTCGGATGAGCATCCGACCCGAAGAGCGGCGCACGGCCGCCGCCTACGACCGCTGGCTGCGTGGTGGCTCGCCGGGGCGCGTGCTGATGCGGGCGCTCAGAGCGCCGCTGAGCACCTACCTGTTCAACACGCCCGTGCTCGATCTGCCGCACGAGGTCGCGCTGCGGCCCGGCCACCGCGTGCTGGACCTGGGCTGCGGTGCTGGCGGCCTGGCACAGACACTGGCGGCGCGCGCCGGCCTGCGACACGATCCAGTCGGCATCGACGTGTCGCGCGAGATGGTACGGCTCGCGGCGCGCGAGCTTGGCCGCGGCCGGCGCGTGCAGTTGGTCGCTGCGGGCGCCAGCCGCCTGCCGTTTGCCGATGAGAGTTTCCACCTGGTGCTGGCCGCGCACCTCTTCCGGCACCTGGAGGACGACACGCTCTACCGGGTGCTGCTGGAGGCGCAGCGCGTCCTGAAGCCGCGCGGCATCGTGCTCGGCTGGGAGTTTGCGCCGACCAGCTCGGAGAAGCTCAATCGCCTGAACGGGCGACTGCTGCTGCCACACCGCGCGCCCCTGCACCTGCGCGGCTTCGCCGCGCTGGCGCCCTACGCGGTCGAGGTCGGCTTCCGGCATATCGATCGCCTGCGCTTCCGGCTGCCGTTCCTCTTCCCGCCGATTCCGCACGTGGTCGTGATGTTTCAGAAGGGGCGCGAGACCCCGGACCCCGTCGGCGACGAAGACGCCGGCGGCCGCGGGGCGCTGCGTTCGGCGAAGCTCGGCGCGGACGAGGTGGGACAGCAGCCTCGCTAACGAGGCACGCCGCCCACAATGGCAGCTGCCATTGTGAGCGGCGAAGCGCAAGCTAGGGGCAGAAGACGGTGACGGTTTGGGCGCCGGCCGGCAGCGCCACACCGAAGCCAAAGAAGGTGCCAAAGGGGAAGCCAAAGCCGCCCAGCACGACGGTGAGCGGGCCGTGGAAACCGGCGGGGCACACCGCCGCGGCGCTGAGCTGCACCGTCGGCTGCAGGAAGATCACTCCCCCCGGCGCGGCCGTCGTCACGGTGCCGAACGGCACAAAGAAGAAGCCGAAGCCCGGCAGGAAGCCCGAGCTGAAGCCAGGGATGAAGCCAAGATTGACCGGGGAGACGAACCCGGTGCCGATGCCGGGAATCGCGCCGAAGAAGCAACTCGGCGCAAAACCGGAAAGCGGCAAGAAGAAGCAATTTTGCGTCACCGCGGTGGTCGTCGCGACGCTCGGCAGTGTGGTCACCGCCGAGTAGGGCAGCGGTGCGGGGACGGTGTAGGCGCTGGGAATGTTGGTCGTGGTGAAGATCGCGATCACCTGATCGCTGGAATCAGCCTGGTTCGTGCCGATCACGGCATCGAGTGGCTGCGAGTAGGCGTTGAAATTGAGGGCCACGTTGGCCGCGCCCGAAGAATCCAGCGTAACGACGGTGCCGGCGCCGGGGCTGCAGGTATAGTGGGCGCCGGTGCTCGTGCAGGGGGCGAACAGGACCTGAGCGCCGGGCACGCCGCCGCTCTCCATGATCTGCACGGCGTAGCCATCGTGGATCGCAAAGCCGGACTCCCCGCGGTCCGTGCCGGGCGTGGGCACCAGGTTGACGGTCTGTGCCGCCTGCACGCCGCCGACGCGTAGCCCCAGCCCGGCGACCGCAAGGCTCAGCGCCGCGGCCACGATCGCCAGTTTCCCCAGCGAGATCCTCATCGAATGGTTCCTCCCTGTGCGCCGGCGAGTACGTACCCGACGGCATAGTCGCCCTGCTGCGTACTTGCCTCAGTGTGTAGCGCAATCCGCCCAGCTTATAGGTCGAAGATCACAGCGAAAGTGTAAAGCGTTTCACACAACGCGCGCTGTCACCGCTTCGTTACGGAACGCGTCAGAGGATTCATGCTTAACATAAGTGCTGGATGGCATGGTTTCAAAACCCGCGCTCGGCCCACGGCGCCCACTCACGCCGTTCACCTACCAGCGGGTCTTGAAACCATCTGTACGTGGCCGGATCGCGTGGCTGCGGCGTCCGTCCGGTCCGCAGCTCGTCCAAAGATATGAACGCACCGTCTCCGCCGTTTTTCACCATGGAAGGCGGAGCGAAGCCGCGCCCGCGCTCGAACAGGGTGTGTGAACGGGCCTACGGCGCGCGCGCTGGCCAGCACTTGCGGCGTCAGTTCAACCCTCCGGAAGTGAGGGGCGCAAAATCCGGCTGCCGGCAAACGCCGGCACGCAGTCGGGGATGCCAACGCTCGGTGACCGGGCATAGCGCCGCCCCCGGTCACGAGACTGTCCCACCATGCTGGATTGCCCAAAGGTAACGCCGGTAGACCTCGCTCATCGCCGCGCTGCCCGAGGCGCTCGGTTCAGTGGCTGTGGCCGGCGTCAGGGCCGAGGAGACCGCCTCATCCAACGACGCGAAGCGACCGAGCGCTACCCAGGCGCAGCGTGCGGCGCCTACGCACTCCTCAAAACCGGGCGCCTCGCCCGTGTGCAGCGGCCGGACCAGCGCATCCGCCAGGATTTGTCGCCAGAGGGCACTGCCGGCCCCGGCGCCGGTCAGCGTCAGGCGCACCGGCGCAACTCCGCTCTCGGCCAGCGCTTCGGCGATCTGCCGCACGGCACAGGCGGTGCCTTCGAGCACCGCGCGGAAGAGCTGGGCGCGGCTGTGCGTGGTCTCCAGGCCCAGCCAGGCGGCGCGCAGCTCCGGCCGGCGCTGAGGATACGCCATGCCGGCGAGGAAGGGCAGGAAGAGCGGGCCGGCGCTGCCTGGCGGCACGGCGACGGCGGCGCCTTCGAGCGCTGGCAGCGAGCGTTCGCCGCTGCCAAGCAGGCGCGCGGCCCAGCTCACGGCGGCCCCGCCCAGGCGGGCGTTGCCGCCGTAGACGCCGCGGCCGTCCCGCTCACCCCACAGGTCGTAGAAGCGGTAGCGCCGGGCCGCCGGCGGCGCGTGATCGCGCACCACGCGCAACACGAGGTGCGTACCCAGCGTCAACGCGCCTTCTTCCGGACGCAGGGCGCCGGCGCCCGCCTGCGCCGCGACGCCGTCGTGCAGCCCGATCGCCACGGGCAGGCCCGCCGGCAACCCCAATGCGGCCGCCGGCTCTGCGCGCAGTACACCTGCCGTTTCCCACGGCAGCCGTACCGCCGGCAACCAGTCAGACATGAAGGCGCACGCTCCGTCGATCGCCGGCCACGCGAGGGCGTCGGGGCCGGACGCTGGATCGGTCGCCGCCGTGCCGCTGAGCTTGAGCAGCATGAAGTCCTTCGCCGCCAACGTCCAGCGCACCCGCCGCCGCAGTGACGGGGTGTCGGCGATCGCACACTCGCTGCGCCAGGCTATCGGCCGCAGGCGCGCCGGCGCCGCCGGCGCGTACGCTGCCGGCGGCATACCGGTAAGCATGGGTGTGAGCGCGCGGCCGGCTGCATCGCAGAGCACGGTGGCGCCGCCGCGGCCGGAAAGCGCAAGCGCGGCCACACGCTCCGGCTGCACGCCGTTCAGCGTCCTTCGTGCGGCCGCAAGCGAAGTTCGCCACCAACCTGCTGCCTGCGCGCCCTTCAGCAGACGCCGCGTCCCGGAGATCACGCGACCATCCGCGGTAACCAGCGCCGTCTTCACCGCGGTGGTGCCCAGGTCGATGGCGAGCACCAGCGGCTCGCCTTCCCCGCGGGCAGCCGTGCCTCGGCCGTGCTCAGAAGTGATCGGCACAGAACGGGCGATAGGCTGTGCTGAGCAGGCGATCGGCGCCCGCCAGCGCGTCCGGGTCCGGGCAGTCGAGCCGGCCCATGCGCCAGGCCTCGGTCGCGCTGAGCTGGCCGAAGAGCAGCATGGAGAGCGTGTCGATCGGCGCGCTGAACAGTGCCGTCCCGCCGCCGCGGCGCACGCTCGCGTCCGCGCCGTCAACTTCGAGCGTCCAGGTGCCCTCGTTCCAGGGGCAGAGCGAGTCGGTGGCGGCGAAGCTCAAGCGGCCGCTGTGCTGATAGCCGCGGCCCGCAAAGGCGCGGTCGATGTCGATGATGCGGGCGAGGATGCCGTCGCGCGAGGCGGCGTGCAGCATGCGCGGCTCCAGCAGCAGGTGCGGCAACGGATCGTCGGCGGGTACATTCGGCCAGCTGATCTGGCGCACCAGGTCGAAGCGCGAGAGATGCTCCCAGCAGGCGCGGTAGGCGGCCGGGTTGAGCCAGCACAGGTCGCGCAGTTGCAGGCGCTGGCTCGGCCGGTTGCCGTCCGCCGGGCCCTGTGCCGTGGCGTAGACGACGTAGCCTTGCGGTACGCCGCGCTCCTCGTACAGCACGACGGAGACGGTTTCTCCCTCGGCGGGCGGGCCGAGGGCGCTGACCTGCCACATCGCCGCGCCGCGGTGCAGGTAGGCCGTGCGCTGTTCGCGGAAGCGGCGGTACACGTCAATCAGCGTGGGCAGCTCGGCAGGCGATGACTCGCGCAGCTCGCCAGGAATCTCACTCGGCCGGGTGAACTGCAGGTAGCGCGGTTCAATCGCGTAGCTGTGGTGCGTGGTCACGATCGCGTAGCCGTAGCGCTGGTAGATCGCGGCCAGCGAAGCGTAGAGTGCCGCGACCGGCTCGCCCTGCTCATGGCGGCGGCGGAAGTCCGTCTCCATGATCGCGCGCAGGTTGCCGCGCCGGCGATGGGTCGGGTGCGTGCTCACGGTGGTGACGCCGGCGACCTTCATCGGTTTGCCGTTCATGCGCATCGTGAACGGCCAGGCGGCGTAGGCCGTGGCGAGTTGATCGTTCTCGAAGGCGCACAGCGTCCACTCGGGGCGCAGCGCGGCGAACTGCTGCGCCGGCAAGGCGAGCGAGAGGCTGACGACCTGGGCGAGGCGCGGCATCTCGTCGGGCGTGGCCGGGCGGATCTCGGTGGTCGCGGTGGTGGCGGGCATCAGAGGTCTCCCGTGCAGTTGAACTCGGGTACGCCGAACGGCCAGCGCTCGGGCGCCGCCGCGCGTGGGCGCACGCCGCTGGCGCAGGCTGGGTGGTAGACCAGGCCGTGATAGACGAGCGCCGCGGCCAGCGCCACGTCGGCGCCGCACTCGGCACAACGGTCGGGTGCGGGCTCCGCCCGTTTGGCTGGCGAGGGCTCGGGCATTGCGTGCTACACTCCACCCGGCGCCTGCCGCGCCGCCTGCGCGGGTCGCCGGAGCGGGAAGATGGCCTACAACACGATACTGCACGAACGGATCGGCAGTCACATCCATCGCATCACCCTGAACCGCCCGGAGCGGCTCAACGCCATGACGCCCGAGCTGCAACTCGAGGTGCTCGACGCCTGCCGCGCGATCGATGCCGACACGGAGGCGCGCTGCCTGATCGTCACCGGCGCCGGACGCGCCTTCTGCGCGGGCGCGGACGTCGGCAACATGGCGGCGCGCCAGGGCGATGCGGCCGGCGGCGAGCCGCGCGCCCAAAGCCTCGAAGCGAGCCGCCAGAGCCTGCGCCGTCACGGCCAGGCGATGATGCACGCCATTTACCGCCTGGAGATCCCGACGATCGCCATGGTGAACGGCGTGGCCGTCGGCGCCGGCTTCGACCTGGTCTGCGCCACCGACCTGGCACTCGCCTCCAGCGAAGCCCGCTTCATGATCGCCTACATGCGCCGGGCGCTGATCCCCGATCTGGGCGGCATGTGGTTGATTCCGCGCATGATCGGCCGCCGGCTGACAGCAGAGATGCTGTACACCGCTCGCTTCGTCTCTGCCCAGGAGTTGCTGCGGGCCGGCGGGCTGAACGCGGTCCATCCGGCCGAGGAGCTGGAAGCGAAGACGCTGGCGCTTGCCGAGGAGATCGCGGCGGCGGCGCCGATCAGCAACAAGGTCGCCAAGATGAGCTGGCGCGTGACGGAGACGCTGGACCTGGAAGCCGCGAACGAAGTGGTGGCGAGCACCGTGCTCGTGGCGGGCCGCACCGAGGATCACCGGGAATCGGTACGCGCCTTTATGGAGAAGCGCCAACCGGTGTTCCACGGGCGCTGAGATTGGGCGAGCAAGCCGTGTCGAGCGGCGGTTCGGCAAGCGAGGGCGAACGCGAGACGGGGCGGCTGGAGGCGTTCAGCGACGGCGTCTTCGCGGTCGCGATCACACTGCTGGTGCTCGATCTGAAGGTGCCGCCCGCGGGCGAGGGCGCCAGGCGATTGGGGCCGGCCCTGCTGGATCAGTGGCCGGCGTACCTGGGCTATGCCGGCAGCTTTCTCTCCATCCTGATCATGTGGGTGAACCACCACCAGATGTTCCGCCGCATCGCCCGCGTCGATCACGGCCTGCTCTTCTTCAACGGCCTGCTGCTGATGGCGGTGACCGTGGTGCCGTTCACGACCTCGCTGCTCTCCGAATACATTGGCCACCGAGAGGAACGACTGGCTGCCGTGCTCTACTGCGGCACCTTTGTGCTGATCTCGCTCTTCTGGAATCTCGTCTGGCGGTACGCGGCCTGGCGTCACCGCCTGCTGCACTCGGACCTGGACGAGGCCGCCGTGGCGCGCTTGAGCCGACGAAACGCCGTCGGGCCGCCCGTCTACGCCGCAGCGGTCGCGGTCGCGGTCGTCAATGCCGTGGCGAGCGTGGTGTTCATGATCGCGATCGCCGTCTACTGGTCGTTGCCCGGTCTCTCGTGGTCCGGACTGCGGCGCGTCGCCGGCGATGCGTCGGACTCGGATCTGGCGGGGCCAGACTAAACCGGGCGCACCGCGCCACGCCGCCGCTCAGCCGGCCTCAACGGCCCGCCAGCGATTCGGATCGGCGGAGAGCGGCAGGCGCTCCGCATGCAGCAGGCCAGCTAGCAGGCGCAGGCCATCGACCAGGCGCGGACCTGGCCGGCTGAAGTAGCTGTTGGCGTCCACGGCGTAGACGCGCCCGGCGCGCACCGCCGGCAGATCGTGCCACGTCGGCGGCAGGTCAAGCGTGGCGATCTCACGCAGGATCCGCTCTACGCCGAAGCCGCAGGGCATGACTACGATCACATTGGGCCGCGCGGCGGCGACCTGCTCCCAGCTCGTACGCACGGATGGCGAACCGGCCTCGCCCAGCGCGTCGGTGCCGCCGGCCAGCGCCACCATCTCCGGCACCCAGTGGCCGCCGACCCAGGGCGGGTCCAGCCATTCGATGCAGGCGACGCGCGGCCGCTCTGCGATCCCGGTGAGCAAGCCGGCGATCCGATCTCGCTCCGCACGCAGCCACCCCGTCAGGTGTGCGGCGTCGCGCTCGCGTCCCGTTACGGTGCCGACGCGCTCGATGCTCGCGAAGACTTCGTCCAGGCGGGTCGGCTCCAAAGAGAGCACGCTGCGCTCGCCGAACAGGGCGCGCACGGCCTCCTGCACCTCGGCGTAGGAGACGGCGCAGACGTCGCACAGTTCCTGGGTGAGGATCAGGTCCGGGTTCAGCCGTTCGAGCAGATCGCGGTCGAGTGCATAGAGTCCGCGATGGTCGTGCACGCGCGCGGCGACGAGCGCGTCGATGCGGCTGCTGCTGAGCCCGTCGCTCTCGATCGCGCTGCGGGTGACGCGGGGCAAGGAGCGGACCGCAGCCGGAAAGTCGCACTCGTGCGTGACGCCGACCAGCGAGCCTTCGAGGCCGAGTGCGCAGACAATCTCGGTGGCCGAGGGCAGCAATGAGCAGATGCGCACGCCTCAGCCCGCCAGCGCGGGCTGCGCGCCCGGCCGGCGGAAGGCGACGGCGAGGCCGGCGTCGTCGCGGATCAGCAGGAATTGCTGAGGGTAGACCCGCGCCCAGTCCTTGAGCAGTTGCACCGCGGACTCGGCTTCGAGCTGGCAGGTGATCGTCTCGGTGATTCCCTGGCGACGCACGACGCTGTAGCTCACCTTCGTACCCCCGCGTGTCTCGTGGAAGCGCGCCGCGAGCCGGCCACGCCGCGCAGCGTGGCCGCCGATCAGCCCGGTGGATGCAGCGGGAGGACAGCGGAGCGCAGCGCCAGCGCGACGAAGCCGGTGTCGATCGCCGAAAGCAGCGCGAGCATCAACTGCGAGATGGCAGCAGAGCCCCCGGCGCCGCGGGGTTCGCGCAGCCGTCGTATCGCGCCGCGCGCCGTGCTCACGATCAAGATGCTGAAGGGTGCGAATCCCGCCAGGGCAAAGAGCACGATCAACGCGGGCATGGCCCTGCCTCACCGCGAGCCCGATCTGCGGAGCCGACGTGATGAACCCGCGCGTCAGGAAGCTGACGGGACGGTGTTATGACGCCCGCATCGTACTGTTATTCCCTAACAGAACGTCAAGCCGTGCCAGGGGGTGTGTCAGCGCCGTCTCAGCGATACCGGCCGCCAGGGCCGTAGGAAATCTCGTCCGTCCGCCCGCTGGCTCGTAAATGCTCGCGTTCGCGTCTTATGACGATTCACCGTCGTCTTGGTCAGCCGAGCAACGGGCCACCCGGGTCAAGCACCTCACCCGTGACGCTGATCACGGCCGGACGTTCCTCGCAGTAGCCGCCGAACTCGCACTTGTCGAAGTAGAAGGCCTTGCGGTCTTTGTCGTAACGGATATCCCAGGTGCCGGTCGCGACCGTCTGCGTGCCGGCGGCTAGTTGCTGCTGCAAGACCGTGACGAGCGCTTCGAGCTGCTCACGTCCCATCGGGCTGACTCCGTATCTGCCGCGAGGCCCGACGCCCGGGCGCCGCGGCGTTGCCTTCACCGTTATGCTAGGGGCGCACCGTCGCTTGCGCCAGCCGCGCCGGCCCGGTGCATGTTGCGCGGCGCTGTGCCATGCTCGGCGCCGAAGAGAAGCGCGATGCAGTCGTGCGAAGGAGCGGCCATGAGTGCAGATCAGCAAGGCGACCCGGCGGCGCGCCCCGCGGTCTACGTCGCCACGCCGATTCACGATCACGTTCTCGCGGCGGTCGAGGCGGCCTGCAATGTGCAGCGCTGGACGGGCAAAGGGCGTGTGCCGCGCGAGGAGCTGGCGCGGGTGCTGCCCGGCGTCGTCGGTCTGCTCACGTCGAACCAGGTGAAGCTCGACCACGAGCTGATCCTCGCCAACCCGCAGCTCAGGGTCGTGAGCAACTTCGGCGTTGGCTACGACAACGTGGACATTCCCTTCGCGACGGCGCACGGGTTGCTGGTCTGCAATACGCCCGGAGTGCTCAGCGACGCGGTGGCCGACGAGACCTATCTGCTGATGCTCTCCCTGGCGCGGCGCCTGATCGAGGGCCAGGCGCACGTGCGCGAGGGCCGCTGGGCCGGCGGCCAGCCGATGACGATCGGCACCGATATGAAGCACAAGACGCTCGGCATCCTCGGCTTTGGGCGCATCGGCCACGCCGTGGCGCGGCGTGCCAGCGGCTTCGGCCTGCGCGTGGTCTACTACGACCCGATCCGTGACCCGAAGGCCGAGGACGAAGGGCTCGCCAGCTACGCCGAGCGCGACGAGGTGCTGCGCGAGGCGGACTTCCTTTCGGTCCACGTCTTCCTGGACGAGACAACCCGCCGCCACATCGGCCGCCGCGAGTTCGAGCTGATGAAGCCGAGCGCCTTCTTCATCAACACCTCGCGCGGGCCGGTGGTGAACCAGGCGGACCTCGCCGCCGCCCTGCACGAGGGGCAGATCGCCGGCGCGGCATTGGACGTCTTCGAGGTCGAGCCGCTGCCCGCGGACGATCCGCTGCTGACCGCGCCCAACCTGCTGGTGGCGCCGCACATGGCGAGCGGCACGATCGAGACACGGCAGGCGATGGCCGAGCTGGCCGGCCGCAACCTCGTCGCCGCCGTCAGCGGCCGTGTGCCCGAGACGATGGTGAATCCCGAAGTGCTGGCGGCGCAGGAGATGCGCGAGTAGGGTCGCGCCAGGGCGCTGGCAGTGTGACTCAGCCCGCCGCGCTCGCCAGTGCGGCCGCGATCTGCGCGACATGCTCGCGCGCGTGGCTGACGAGCAGCTCTTCGGCCGCCGCTTCGAGTGAAACGGCGCCGAGTCGCGGGTGCGCAATTGTCTGCCGCCAGGCGGCGGCCGGCATTCTCCGCAGGATGGCCGCGGCCGCGGCGGACGCGCGGCGCAGTTCGGCAGCACCCTGTGCGGGCGCCAGCGCCTCGCCGTTCACCACGCCGCCCAGCCGCTCCGGCGCGTCGAGGGCGCGACTGAAGGGCAAGGACGCGTCCTGACTCACCTGCTCCAGCTTCGTCGCCCAGTAGGGCAGCAGTTCGATCAGGTGGCCGCTGATGCCCGCCGCCGACCAGGCATCGGCGCCTGCGCGGGCGCGCCAGCGCTCTGCCGGCACTGGTTCAACGTGCACCGCGGCTTCCTCCGCGCTCAGCAAGACCCCGGCCGCGACCCGCTCGCCCGTACCCGCTTCGGCGCCGCCGGCGCGGACGAAGTCGCCGCAGTGGGTGCGCACATGGGCGGCGGCGGTGCCGGCCATCACCTCCGCCAGCGTGCCGCTGACGCCGCCGGCCGAGCGCATCGGTACGGCGAGCACCCAGTCGTCCAGGCCGGCGACGAGCACGATCAGTGCGGCGCGGCCGCGCAGAAACTCTTCCGCGAGCTCGGCCGGCGACCGTTCCGCGCGTCTTTCGACCTGGCGAGCGTTGTAGCCGTCCATGTCGAAGGTTCCGCCGCCGGCCGTCGCCTGCGCATCGCGCGATCCGCGGGCCACATCGGGCAGCCGGCGGTAGGTGAACTCCATCGAGGCGACGTGCGCCATGATCTGCCGCACCGTCCAGCCGTTCTCGTAGCCGGCCCGCGAAAGCGCTGCTGCCGGAACTGCGTGCATGGCCGCGAGGCCTGCCACACCGGAATCGCGCAGCCGCTCGATCAGTTCGTCGCGGTTCATCGTCCCCTCCTGCGCCCGGGCCCGATCGCAACGAAATGCTAGCGGCCTGGGCGCAGTCGCGCCAGACTCGCGAACATTTCCGCTGCCGATGTTTCGAAATCGTGGCGCTCAGGAAACTGGCCCCACAGGACTTGACCAGACGGGTAGAATGGCTGCCAACCGCGGAAGCGGAGAGTTTGGCGGCGGTGGAGGAGACGCGTGGTGTAGCTGAAGGAGCAGGCCGATGAGCGGTGACAACTACTGGTTGCGAAAGTCGCGCGGTGTTCCTCGCCGCCGGATCTTGCAAACGAGCGTGCCCATCGGCGCCGTTGCCCTGGTTGCCGCGTGCGGCGGCAGCAACAACAAGAAGGGATCTTCGGCGCCGGCCAACAGCGGCGCGCCGGCGGCGGCCGGCACCGCGGCTCCGGCGATCAGCGCCGCCACGGCCGGCGGCACGGTGGCCGCGCAGTCCGGCGCCGTGGACAAGATCAAGCCCGGCCATTACCAGAATCAGCTTGCCGCGAGCCAGGAGGAGCTCAATGCCGCGAAGAGTGTCAAGCGCGGCGGCACGGTCAAGTTCCGCTACCTGGACCCGCCGCACTTCGACCATACGCGCGGCTTCTCCTGCACCATCTACGACACGAGCTCACTCGTCTACAACCGGCTGATCCGAGAAAAGTTGGGGCCGGCCACCGACCCGTTCAAGCTCGAGCTGGAGCCCGACCTCGCAGAGAAATGGGAACAGACCGCGCAGGACGGCACCGAGTTCGTCTTCACGCTGCGCAAAGGCGTGAAGTGGCAGAACGTCGCGCCGGTCAGCGGCCGCGCGTTCACGTCCGAGGACGTCAAGCTCGTGTTCGAGCGTTACGCGGCGGGCGGCGTGCAGAAGGACTACTTCTCACTCGTCGACAGCATGGAGATCCCCGACGCCAACACGCTGCGCGTCAAGCTGAAGGCGCCCTACGTTGACTTTCCCGCGAGTATCGCCACCTTCGCCTTTATCGAGCCGCGCGAGCTGTATGTGAACAGCGACAAGATCCAGACGGAGGTGATCGGCACCGGCCCATTCATCCGCGACTCGTGGACGCCGAAGCAGGGCTCGGTCTTCCATGCCAACCCAGACTACTGGGAGATGGGCGCCGACGGCAAGCCGCTGCCCTATGCCGATCGCGTCGAGGCGTTCGTCGAAAACAGCACGGCGACGCAGAAGGCCGGCTTCCGCTCCGGCAACTGGTTCTGGTATCAGCCGCTGGACACGGCGGACGGCGAAGATCTGCTCAAGAACAGCCCGGACACCGTCTGGCTCGATCTGCCGACCTCGCGTGGCGGCAATGTCAACGGCTTCATGTTTAATATGAACAACCCCAAGTTCAAGGACAAGCGCGTACGTAACGCGATCAGCATGGGCATCGATCGTCAGTCGTACGACGATCTGTTCTACGACAGCCTGAACAAAGGGTTCAGCGCCACCGCAATCCCCTGGTCGTTCATCTTCGACTCGTTCCCAACGGCAAAAAGCCAGGGTCCGACCTATCAGTTCAACCCGAGTGAAGCCAAGAAGATGCTGCAGGCGGCCGGCGTGGACAACGTGGGCTTCGAGATCGTCGAGTACTACATTACCTCCGGTCGCGACTTGTTCGCGCCGTTTCAGGACAATCTGCGTCAGATCGGCGTCAGTGTGACCGACAGGCACGTCGACAACCCGACGGCGATCACCCTGCTGGCGAACAGGAACTTCAACGAGGCTGCCAACATGGTCTGGGGCCCGGCGCAGTTCTCGATCGACGGCTGGATCTATCCCTGGTACGTCACCGGCGGCGGCTTCAACTACAACAACGTCGCGGACTCGAACCTCGATCAGATGCTCAACGCACAGCGGCGCGAGCTGGATGCCACCAAGCGCAAGCAGATCCTGCTGCAGATCTACAACTATCTGCTCGACCAGAATTACGACGTGTGGCTGCCGCAGGCATGGATCCGTGATGCCTGGCCGTCCTACGTGAAGAACTACCGCTCACACGGCTTCCTCGGTCAGGGCGTCTGTTATGCCTGTCCGCAGATCCGCTCGGTCTGGCTGGACAAAACCAGTTGATCGACGCCTGGCAGCGGGAGAGGAGACAGTCATGAGCCTGGAAGTGATGGTCGATCTGGCCAAAGAAGCCGCGCGCGATCTGAGCGCCCAGCGGCGCTATGAAGCGCTCTCAGATGACGAGCTGGCGCGGCTGGGGCTGAGCGCCGAGGACGTGGCCTCGATTCGCGATGGCTTCTTCGACCGCGTGCAGCGGCTGGGCCTTTCGCTGGACCCCGCGCCCAGTGGCTGCTGCACCTGACGATCGAGGACTGGCTAACAGATGGTTTCAAAACCGGCATTCTGGTGGTCATGCACGCGCAGCACACGACGATCGAGCCGGTTTTGAAACCATGTCTAAAGGACGATGCGCCATGGCGACGTACATTCAGCGGCGCCTGCTCGCCTGCATCCCCGTCTTGTTGCTCGTCTCGGTCTTTACCTTTTTCATCCTGCGCGTCATTCCCGGCGATGCGCTGGTGACGATGATGGGCGAGCGGCAGGGGATGCAGGCTGCCGAGCTGCAACAGGCGCGCAAGGAGCTCGGCCTCAACCGGCCGGTGGTCGTGCAGTACGCCTCATGGATCGGCAACGGCCTCAAGGGCGACTGGGGACGCTCGTTCTGGCTGCACGAGCCGGTGACGAAGGCGATTCGCCAGACGTTTCCGGTGAGCCTTGAGCTGGGCGTGCTGGCCTTCATCGTCACGGCGCTGGTGGCGGTGCCGCTGGGTATTATCTCGGCCGTGGGCCAGGATACCTGGCTCGACTACCTGTCGCGGATCGTCTCGATCAGCTTTCTTTCCATTCCCAGCTTCTTCGTGGCGATCCTGACGATCGTGTTTCTCGGTAAGTGGTTCCACTGGATCCCGCCGCGCGGCTTCGTCAACCCGTTCACCGATCCGGGCGGCAACGCGGTGCAGATGGTGTTCCCGGCCCTGATCGTCGGCTTGAGCTTCTCTGCCAGCACCACGCGGCTGGTGCGCACGACCATGCTCGAGGTGCTGCGCGAGGACTACATCCGCACCGCGCGGGCGAAAGGGCTGCGCGAAGGCGGTGTGCTCTGGCGGCACGCACTGAAGAATGCGCTGATCCCGGTGATCACGTATTGGGGCGTCTCGCTGGGCACGTTGATTACCGGCACCGTGCTGATCGAGGTGGTCTTCGGGCTGAACGGCATGGGCCGCCTGGTGGTGGACGCGATCAACCAGCGCGACTGGCCCGTGGTGCAAACGGCCATTCTCTTCATCGTGCTGGTCGTGCTGCTGTTTAACCTGGCGACGGATCTGCTCTACGGCGTGCTGAATCCGCGCATTCAGTTTGCTTAGCCATGGTTGCGAAACCTGCTTTTCGGTCGCACGACACCGATGGCATCGCGCTCATGGGCGGGTGAAGAAACCATCGGTTGGCCGGCCACGGAGGGCTGCGATGGCCGCAAGCGAGGCCCTGATCCTTGGCGAACAGGCACTGTTGCCGACCGAGCGCTCGCTGCCAGGACGCTGCGGCCATGCGGTGCTGCGCTTTGCCCGTGCCAAGCCGCTGGGCGCGTTCGGCGCCGTAATCATCATGCTGATGATCGTTGCGGCGCTCTCCGCGCCCGCGATCACGCCGGACTATCAGCGCGTGCACCCGCGGGAGAAGCTGCAAACCCCGAGCGCGCAGCACTGGCTGGGCACCGACCAGCTCGGGCGAGACCTGTACGCACGCATCGTCTACGGCGCGCGGGTCTCACTCTACGTTGGCTTCGCGGGCACCTTTATCGGCGTGGTGATCGGCTCGGTGATCGGCCTGGTGAGCGGCTACTTCGGCGGCACGATCGACTTGGTGCTGATGCGCGTGATCGACGCGTTCCAGGCCTTTCCCGGCCTGATCCTGGCGCTGGCAATCGTGGCGGCGCTGGGACCGAGCCTGACCAAGGCGTTCATCGCGATCTCGGTGGGCTTGATGGCGCGGCCGGCGCGGATCGTGCGTGGCTCCGTGCTGGCGGCGAAGGAGACCTCGTGGGTGGAAGCGGCGCGCAATGTCGGCGCGTCGGACACGCGCATCATGTTCCGGCATATCCTGCCCAACGTGATGGCGCCAATCATCGTGCTGGCGTCGCTCGTGCTCGGCATCGCCATCCTGATCGAGGCCTCGCTCTCCTTTCTCGGGCTCGGCGTGCAGCCGCCGACGCCGGCCTGGGGCTCGATGCTGAACCAGGCGGCCGGCGGCTACTTCGAAACCTATCCGCACCTGGCGATCATCCCCGGCGTGGCGATCAGCCTCGCCGTCTTCGCCTTCAATCTCTTCGGCGACGCCCTGCGCGACGTGCTCGACCCGCGCCTGCGCGGCGTGCGCTGAACGGAGGAGGACGCATCAACGCGCGCCGTCCAGCACCTCGATCGCGCGCGCGAACAGCCGCGGGATCGACGGCGCCAGCTCCTCCCAGTGTGGGTCGTGGCGCTTGCCCCGGCGGTGCAGCATCAGGTTGAAGCCGCCGATGATCGCGAACTTGTAGCCCGCCAGCGCCCGGTACCAGGCCACGTCGCCCGGATCGGCGCCGAACGCGTCCGTGTAGACGGCCTGCAATTCTGCCGGCAGGGGCATTGGCGCCGTCGATCGGCCGGCATGCGCCCAGCTCTGTGGATCGCTGAAGACCATGATCCAGCCCAGGTCGTTCAGCACCGGGCCGATGCCCACCAGCTCCCAGTCGATCACGGCAAGCAGGCGGTGGTCGCTCGTGGCGTAGAAGAGATTCGACCACTGGAAGTCGCCGTGGAAGATGCCCATGCGCGGTTCGCGCGGCAGCCGCTGCAGCAGCCGGCGCTTGAGCTCCGGCCAGAGTCGCACCAGCTCTGGGTCGGCGGCGCGCTCGGCGAAACGGTCCCAGCGCTGCACGTCGGCTTCCGGCTCAAGCGGCGGCGCCCACTCGGGGATCGCCTGCTGCCAGTCGATGCGGTGCAGGGCCGCCAGCGCCTCGATCGCCTGCCGCGCCATGAAACTGAGCGTTTCTGCCGGCAGTGCCGCGCCCCACTCGCCGGGCGTGGTGCGCAGCGTGTCGCCGGCGAGCCGGGGCACGACGAAGTAGGGCCGGTCGAACCAGCGCGGGTCGTCGCCCGACCAGCGCACGCGCACCACGGGCACGCCGGACCCGCGCACGGCGCCGAGCACGCGCACCTGGCGCAGCACGTCGGCGGTGCCTTCCAGCTTCACGTTCGGCGGCGGCAGGCGCAGCACGAACGATTCGCTGTGCGGACCGCTCTCGGCCCGGTAGTCCACGGTGAAGCCGTAGGAGAAGCCCGCGTGGCCCGGCATCACCTCCACGCGCGAGACCAGAGCCTGCGGGTCGCCGGTCTGCGCGCGGCAGAAGGGGATCAGGCGGGCGTGCAGATCGTCGAGCGTTTGCATGTACGATGCTCCTCCGTGGCCCTGGATGGCGCCGCCAATCGGTATCGTGGCGCGCCCGCCGGCCGGCAGGTGTGCGCGGCGGATGCCGCATCTGCCCCTCTTTGCTGCTGCCGCCGCGCCTTGCAGCATTGTCAAGCGCCTCTGAGCGCCATGCTACACTGAGAAATACGCACCCCTGGCGAACACCGCGGCGCCCGGCCCGGCCGGCGCCGGAGGACCGTATGGCCTGCCCCCACTGCGGCAACGCCTCCAATCCCGCCGACGCCAATTTCTGCGAAGAGTGCGGCGCCTCGCTCGCCGAGCCAGCGGCACAGCGCGAAGCCGAGCCGGCTGCCGTCGCCGCCGGCGGCGTAGCCGCCGTGGAAGTGCGGCCCGCACCGGCCGCTCCTGCGCCGCCCCCCGCCGAAGCCGCCGGCTCGCAGCCGCCGGTGGCGCCCGATCCGCCCTCTGCTGCTCCCGCGGAAGCTGAGACACAGCCACTCGATGCCTGGATCTGCGTTTGCGGCCATCAGAACCCGGACGCGGAGCAGTACTGCGCCGACTGCGGCGAGGCGAAGCCGGCCGGTGGCCGGCCCCTGGCCCCTGGCGACAGCTTCATGGGCTTCGTGGTGGCCGAAGCGCTGGATGCGCAAACCTGCACCGTACGCCGGCCGGATGAGACGCAGGCGAGCGCCGTCCTGCGCTTTGGCGAGCAGGCGCAGCTCGACGCGCTCACCTCGACCATCGCCGCCCTGGACCCGGCCGCCCTGACGAGCGCCGCGGGTTGCCCGCTGATTCCCGCCGTGCTGGCGAGTGGCGCCGACGCCACCCGTGGGCCGTACGCGGTACTGAGCCGCCCGCCGGGCAGTTTCGCATCGCTCGATCGGGCGGACGGCTTGACTTCAGGCGACGCGGGCGCCCTGCTGCTCGACCTGCTGCTCGTGGCGCAACGGGCGTCGCAGGCGGGCCGGCTGCTGCTGCTGTCGCCGGCGCAGGTCGTGGTTGCCAGCGGCCGCGCCTTCGTCCCGCAGCCCTCGGCGCCGGCCCTGCCGCTCGCCTCCGGCCTGCTGGCCGACCCTGCCTTCCTCGCGCCGGAGATCCGCGCCGGCGAGCGGAACGTGGACGGTTGGCGTGCGGGGGCATATGCCGCGGCGGCGGTGATGCACGCCTGCACAAACATGGCGCTCGGATATCCGCGTGCCTGGCACAAGGCGATGGTCCGCCTGCTGGCCGACGATCCGGCACGGCGGCCGGCTGACCTCGATGACGTGCGGGCGCTGCTGGCCGCCGGCGCCGCCACACGCCTCGTCTCGATGCACCGCACCGCCTGGCTCACCGACATCGGCCACCATCATCCCGTCAACCAGGACGCGGGCGGCGTCTGGACCTGGCAGCGCTGGGACGGCACGCCCGTCACGCTGGCAGTCGTCGCGGACGGCGTCAGCGCCGGTAAGCACAGCGAACAGGCCTCGGCGCTGACCGTGCAACTGCTGCACGACGCGATCGCGGCACACTGGAGCGACCGGGACTTCGACGCCGACCGTGCCGATCGGCTGATGCTCGACGCCGGCCAGGTCGCCCACCAGCAGGTGAGCGCCATGCCCTACGACAATTTTGACGAGGCAAACGCCACGACGCTGGTGGCGGCCTGCGCTGTCGGCGGCACCGTTACCGGCATCTGGTGCGGCGATTCGCGCGCCTACGGCGTGACCTGCGAGGGCTGCGTGCCGCTCACACGCGACCATTCCTGGGTGAACCTGGTCGTGGACGCGGGCCGCATGACGCTTGAACAGGCGCGGCTCGACCCGCGCGCCCACGTGATCGCCCGCTGGCTGGGCGCCAGCGACCCGCCGACGGACAACCCCGGCTTCGAGACATTTCGCCGCGAGCTGGCGCCCGGCGACCGGCTGTTGGTCTGCAGCGACGGCCTCTACATGTATTTTGAGCCGCCGGCCGAGCCGGACGGGCACATGGAGCGCGTGATCTGCGGCCACGGCGACGATTTCACCGACGCGGTGGACGAGCTGGTGCAAACGGCGCTCGACCGCGGCGGGTTCGACAACATCACCGCCGTGCTCGTGGCGATGGAGTAGCCGCCAGCGCGGGCGAGCAGGAGGATGGGTGTGGCGAACCAGTTCAGCGTCAACACGCAGGTGCTGCGCCCGTACGTGACAGTCGGCGACGCGGACACTGCTAACTACGCGCTGGCCTCGGTCAAGGCGCCGGTGCAGGGCGGCACGACGCAGCGTGCCACGGCGATCGTGCTCGATGTCTCCGGCTCGATGAACGAGTCGATGCAGGGCAGCACCAAGATCGAGTGGGCCAAGTACGCCGTGCGTGAGATCGTGGACCTGGCCACCGCGGACGACACGATCGTGCTCGTGCTCTTCTCCTCATCCGCGGCGACGGCTTTTGGACCCGCGGTGATGGACGCCGGCGGCAAGGCACAGGCGAACGCGGCGATCGACCGCATTCGCGCCGGCGGCGGCACCTACATGTCGCTGGGGCTGCGCGAGGCTTTCCGCGGGCTGCAGGCGGTGCTTCAGAACCGCGCTGGCCGCATCATCTTCTTCACCGACGGCCAGAACGACAGCAGCGACGCCCGCCCCTTGCAGGAGTTTCTGCAAAACAACTTCTACGCCAACGAGCAGAGCATGCCGATCTCGACCTACGGCGTGGGCGAGACCTACAACGAGGTGCTGCTGCGCGAGATTGCCGACCGCACACGCGGCAACACGCGCTACATCCAGGACTCGCAGCAGCTCGTCAACAACCTCACGCAGGAGTTCCAGGAGACGCAGGGCGTCACGATCACCAACGCCACGCTGCAGCTCACCGTGATCGCCAACGTGCAGATCGGCCAGGTCTCGCAGGTCTTCCCCGCCGCGGTGGACCTGCAGGTGAACCGCCTGGACGAGCGCAACGTGCGTATCTCCCTGCCGAATCTGGCCTCGGAGGAGGAGCGCGACTTTCTCATCGGCTTTTCGATGCCGCCGCAGGCCGCGGCTGGCAAGAAGCGCCCCGGCTTCATGCAGATCGCGTACGACATGCCCGGTGCCAACGCCTACAACCAGTCGGAGCGGCCCGATGGCGGCCAGGTGTTCGTGGAGTTCACGGAGGACCGTTCGCTGGCGGCGCAGGTCAACGTGCAGGTCGATCACTATGCCGGCGAGCTTCGCAAGGCCGACCTGATCAAGCAGGCCGTGGTGGCGACGCAGACCGGCCGGCTTTCCGGCGAGCAGGCGGCGCAGACCGGCAAGCTGCTGGACGAGGCGCGCCAGGTGACGGGCAAGCTGCTCTCGCAGGCGCAGCAGCGCGGCGACAGCGCGGCCACGGCAAAGCTGCAAGGCGACATGGCGGCGATCGAGCAGATGCAGTCGGAAGTGCGCCAGGGCGAGGTCAGCTCCGGCACCCGCAAGCTGGCCGGCGACCAGACGCGTGGCACGACCAAACTCAGCTAAGCCCGTCACGCCGCGAAGGCGGACGCCTTCCGCAGAAATTGCCGCTTCGGTTAGCATAGAGGCGGCGGAGTCCAACCAACACACCGGCGGCCGAGGGGTCGCAATCGAGGCGGAACGATGAAATGTCCAGCCTGCGGTAAGGAGAATCCGGCCGGCGAGCAGTACTGCCTCGATTGCGGCAGCGATCTGAGCGCGGCGCCGGCGGCAGCGGCGGCCACCATCGCCGGCGCCAGCGGCGCGGGCTCCTCGCCCGCGGGCGCTGGCTCGCTCGCGTACTCCGACGCAGAGTTCCAGCGCATGCTGCAGACGCCGCCAACGCCGACCACCTGTCCGCACTGCGGCGCCGCTGCGCCGGTCTCGGGCGCCTTCTGCGACAACTGCGGCCAGCCGCTTACCGACCAGCCGCCCGCCGGAGCAGCGGCGGAGGCGGCGCCCGCCGCCGCCACGACGCCCGCGACCCCGCCGCAGGCCGCTGTCCCAACCGATCAGCAGGCTCCCGCGCCCGCGCCCGCCGATAGCGCCGCGGCGCCGACGATGTCGATCCCCGCGCCGCCGTCCCCGCCGTCCGGGCTGCAGATCGCCTTCGACCTGAGCGGGCCCGCCGCCAGCAGCCGCTACGAGATGCAGGGCGACGAGGTGACGATCGGCAGGCGCGACGCCGAGTCGGGCATCTACCCGGAACTCGACTTCGACGGCAACGACATCGTGATCGAGGCGGGCGAGCGTGTGCACGCCGTCTCGCGCCGCCACGGCCGCATCTTCCGCGAGGGCGACGTGCTCAAGTTCGAAGACCTGGGCTCGACCAACGGCAGCACGATCAACGGCGCCGCCGTGCTCGCCAAGGATCCGCAACCGCTCAAGGACGGCGACATCATCGTGCTTGGCCGCACCTGCCGGATCACCGTGCACGTCGCGTAGCCCTTGCGCGACCTCGTTCCGACGCTCGCCCAGGCGATAAGCGGTCAAGTCCCGCCTTTGCCCGGCAGTTTTGTTATGCTATAACAGCATCGCCCGGTCGCTGCCGGGGGCTTTTGCCGGCACGTGCCGGCGTTCGGCGCCCGGAGGGCCAAGGAGATGGGGAGGAGCGCTTGGCTGCGCGAACGATCGCCGTCGCCAACCAGAAGGGCGGCGTCGGCAAGACCACCACGGTCGTCAATCTCGGCGCCGGGCTTGCGGCCGCCGGCTTCAACACACTGCTCGTTGATCTCGACGCGCAGGGCCAGATCGCAAAGTACTTCAGCCTCGAACCAGAGCGCACGGTCTTCGACGTGCTCGTGCGCGGCCTGGCCGCGGAGGCGGCGATCTACCGGGTGCGGCCGCGGCTGGCTGTGCTGCCGGCCGCCAAGAACCTGGCCGAGGCGAAGGAAATACTGACCAGCCGCCGCCGGCGCGAGGAGCTGCTGCTCAACGCCTTGCGGCCTGTTGCCCGTGCCTACGATTTCGTGCTGCTGGACTGTGCTCCCTCGCTCGATGTGTTGAACATGAACGCGCTGGTCGCGGCCGCCGAGGTCATCTTGCCGGTCTCCTGCGACTACCTGGCGCTCGACGGGGCGCGGGAGCACCTGGCCACGGTAGACGAGATGCAGCGCGAGGGCTACGCGCTGGGCGTGCGCGCCATCCTGCCGACCTTCTACGACGCGCGCGACCGCAAAAGCCGCGCCGCCGTCGCCCTGCTTGCCGAACACTACGACGGCATCGTGGCGGAGCCGATTCGCAAGAACGTGCGCGTCTCAGAGGCGGCGGGTCACCACAAGACGATCTACGAATACGCGCCGCAATCGATCGGCGCCGAGGACTACGCCCGCTTCACCGACCGCGTGGCGCACACCTGAAGGCATGGTTGCGACGCCCGCCGCCTACTGCCGAGAAGGATCTGCCAAACGATGACGATGAGCCGCCGCGCCGGCCTCGGCGACGATCCCTTCAGCCGTGCCCAGGCGGAGACGCAGGTGCGCCGCCTCGGCGTGCGGCCCAAGAAGCCGGCCCGCGTGCTGCCCGACAAGGGCACCTACTACCTGCCCAAAGCGCTGCAAGAGCGCATCCGCCTGCTGGCGGCGAGCACGGAGATCTCCTCCTCCGAAGTGGTGCACTTCGCCCTGGAGGAGTTCTTGCGGCGCATCGATCGCGGCGAGCTGACGCTGGCGCCGCGGCTGGAGAAGACCAAGTCCGGCACGCTCTATCGCAAGACCTTGTTCGGCGCCGAGGATTCATAGGGAACAGGGCACAGCGGCTAGCGCGACTTCGGGCCGAAGGGCTCGGGGTGGAAGGGCTGGTCGCGCGCGGCCAGGAACGCCTTCATACCGCCCTGACGCTGCGCCTCGTACAGCCGCTCGCGCTCGGGTCCGTGCGAGCTGTGCGCCAGGGCGGAGAGCGGGCCGTTGACCAGCATGCCCGAGGCGACACCGGCCGAGAGCAGACCGTACGTCGTCACCTGCTTGTTCAGCCGTACCGACGGTTCGGGCACGGCGGCGATGCGCAGAGCAAGCCGGCGCGTCGCGGGCAGCAACTCGTCGTGCGGGACGACCTCGTTGATCAGACCGATGCGCAACGCCTCGGCCGCGTCGATGTGGTCGCCGGTCAGCACGTAGCGGTTTGCCACCTTCCAGCCGCACAACGCCGCGAAGAGAAACGTGCTGTTGGAGACGTGGCGCACCTCGGGCTGGGCAAACACGGCGCGTTCCGAGGCGATGGTGATGTCGCAGGCGGTCGAGTACCAGAAGCCGCCGCCCATCGCGTAGCCGTTGACCGCGGCGATCACCGGCTTGGTCAAATACCAGAGGTGCAGCAGCTTCTGCACATTGCGCGTGTCGTTGCCGTGCCACCAGCGCAGATACTCGGCATGGCTGATGCCGCCGGGATCGAGCGGCCCCATGCGTCCGTCCTCGTTGCGGCCGGCCATGTCGTAGCCGGCCGAGAAGGCGCGGCCCGCGCCCGTCAGAATGACGGCGCGCACGGCCGGGTCGGCGTCTGCCTCGTCGAGCGCGAGGTGCAGCTCAGCCTCGAGCGTTGGGCTGATCGCGTTCAGCGCCTCCGGCCGGTTGAGTGTGATCGTCGCCACCGGCCCGTCGACCGCGTAGAGAATCGCTTCGTACGTCGTGCCCGCCACGCTGCCCCTCCTGGTTTGTTCTGCCTGGTGAAGCCCTGGTCCGGCGCCTCTGCCGAGTTCGCCGGCGCGGACGCCCCACACCCTCGCTGCAGCCGCATCCTACCGCGCGGCGGACGATTCAGCACGGACTTTGTGGCAGCGATCGGCGCCGGCCGAAGAGCCGCGGATCTTGCCGCGCGCGGCCGCCTCTCGGGTCGGCCGCGATGCGGCCTTGCGCGACGGCGGCTGTCGCCGGCGGCGCCCAGCGGACCAGCGGCAGGCGGAGAGCCGCTGCTGGTTGCGGATCCGGTTCGCCGGCGTACTGAAGCGAGCGCGCCCGCGTGACGACACTCACCACGGCAGTCGAGACACAGAGAGGAATCGATGCGGCGGTGGTCCAGGCTCATGGTGTTGCTGGCCGTGCCGGCGCTGCTGCTCAGCTTCGGTGGCCGGCGCGTTCGCGCGGCGGGCGATCCGGCCGCGCAGGGGCTGGCGATGCTGCAGGCCGAGTACACGGACCTGCTGCAGTTCTTCTACCAGCCGCTCGATCCCGATGCGCTGCTCTCGGCGGGCTGGGAGGCGCTGCAACGTTCCTCGGCGGCGCGGAAGACCCAGGTTCCGCCGCTCACGCCGTTGCCCGCGGATGCTGACGCCGCCTTCGCCGCATTCTCGGCGCAGTATCGGCGGTTCGCCGCGACGCTGCCGAAGCCGAGCCAAGCACGGACCTACGCCTACGCGGTCGCCAACGGCATGGCCGCCAGCGTGCATGAGCAGCACACGCAGTTCGTGCCCGGCGTCGGCGTCGGCTTCGGAGATGACGGTGGGCGCGAGCTGGAGTGGGGCATCGGCATCCACACGACCGAGCATGCCCCCTGGATCGTCACTGAGCTGGCGCCGGACGGCCAGGCGAAGCTCGCCGGCCTGCACGCCGGGGACGTGATCGTAGCCATGGACGATGCGCCCGTGCCCGCCGACGCCGAACAGGGCTTCATCGACGATGCCTTCAGCGAAGATGAGCAGACCGTCAAGGTCACGATCGACCGCGCCGGAACTCGCACGAATTTCACGCTCAAGGGCGGCTGGTACGCCTTTCCCGCGCTGACCACGCGCATGCTGGCGGGCGACGTGGGCTATATCCGCCTGCGCGAGTTCGCCAGCTCACGCTTCGCCAACAGCAACGGCCGCCTGCTGCTTGCCGACCTTGATCAGCAGCTCAACCAGCTCGAACGCGGCGGGGCGAAGGGGTTGGTGCTCGACCTGCGCGACAACCCGGGCGGCGCCGTCGCCACGGCGGATGGCCTGCTCGGCCGCTTTCTGCCCGGCACAACGTTGACGGTCACGCACTACGACGAACGTGGGCATTTGGTGGAAGGCGTGGCGAGCGGTTCCATGCGGCCGGTGCAACTGCCGCTGGCCGTGCTGATCAACGGTAACTCGGCATCGTCGTCGGAGTCCGTGGCCTCGACTTTGCATGAGGCCGGCCGCGCCGTGCTGGTAGGCGAGCGCAGCGCGGGCGCGCTGGCCACGGCGAAGTTCCTGCCGCTGCCTGGAGACGCCGCGCTGCAGATCGCGATGGCGGAAGTCCGCACGGCTCGCGGCGGCCAGACGGTGGATCGTCTGGGTCTCGCGGTGGACGTCGAGGCGTCCGACACGCGCACGGCGGACGATTACCGCACGGAGCGTGATCCGCAGCTCGACGCCGCGGTCCAGGCGCTGGCCGCTGCCCCGGCGCCGCCGGCCTTTCAAGCGAACAGCACGCCGGTGCCGCCGGAGACGATCTACGGCCTGCTCAACGAGTACGCGCCGGACATGGACTGGATGCAGTTGGGCGCAACCAGGGTCAACGCCCACCGCGGCGCCGTGCAAAGCCTGAACAGCCCCGCCCCGGTTGTGGATGTGAGCAGCCAGGATCCGCTCGCGCTGGCGGAGACGATGCGAGGCCGCGGCTGGCTGGGGCGCCAGTCGCAGGACTACGTGATCGACCTGCCGGACGCGCTCGGCCTGACCGCGACGTTCGATCTGTACACCACGCCGGACGGCGCTGCCGCCGCGCTCGCCCCGAACGATTTTCCAGAGCTAGAACAGCCTGCGCAGCCGCGCTTCCCGCTCGGCACGCCGACCATGGCCTATCGCGGTCAGTGGATGGAGGCCGGCGCGACGACCTATCGCTGGCAACGGAGCAACGTCGTGGTCTCCGTAACCTACGCGGCCATGCCCGGCGCCGAGCGCGACGACGTGATCTCCGTGCTGGGCCAGGGCATCAACGCCCTCTTCGACCGCTATCCGCTGCGCATGGAGCCGGTTCAGACGCTGCTGGCACGGGCCACGGCCTCCGCGGCGGCGCCGCAGGCAACCGCCGCGGCCGCCAGCAGCACGGAGCCTGCTGCACCGGCACGGGTCACGCCTGCGGCGGCGCCACGCACCGGCCGCGAAGGGAGCTTGCCGATCGTGGCCGCGGTCCTAGTCGGTGCGCTTGGTGTGGGCCTGGGGGCAGCAGTCCTGCGCCGGCGCCGCGTTTGATTGGCGTCAGCCGGCTCGGCCGTTCAGGAGCGTGGCGGCAGGCCGGCGATCCGACCGAACGGCGTCGTGCGCACGGCCAGCGAGCCCACGTCCACCGCCCAGCCCAGCGGCCCGAGCCGGCGCTTGAAGCCGACATAGCTCTGCTCGCCGCGAATCAGGCTGGCGAGCAGCTCCCAGATGCGGTCGCTGCGCCGCAGCAGGCCGACGTACAGCTCCGGCACCAGGTAGAAGAGATCCTGAAAGCGACGGGAGGCGACGAGATCGGGCGCCAGCTCCCGCTCGATCGCCGCCGCATAGCCGGCGAGCGAGGCGGCGCGTCCTGCCAGCAGCGCGGCCGCGTGCCGCGCCACGGTCCGGCCGCTGCTGATCGCCGCGTAAATTCCTTCTCCCGAAAGCGGATCCAGCAGTCCCGCGGCGTCGCCGGCCAGCGCCACGCGGCCGCGGGCGAGCGGCGAACCCGGCCGCCGCACCGGCAACTGGTAGCCGCGCAGGTTTTGCAGGCGCTCGGCCGGCAGGTCGTAGAAGGCGCAGAGCGCGTTCAGGCGGGCGCGCAGGCTGCCGGCCAAATACTGCCAGCCGCCGACGCCGACGTTGAGATGATCGCCCTTGGGGAAGAGCCAGCCGTAGCCGCCGGGAATGCCGCCGAGGTCCATGCCGATCGCGCGCTGCCAGCGCCGCGGCAGCCCATCCGGGCAGGGGATGTTGCCTTCGAGCGCCACGGCCACGTCGCGCGGTCCACCGAGGCCGCACAGCCGCGCGACGACGCCATTCGCACCGTCCGCGCCGATCACCACACGGCCCTTCTGCCTGGCGCAGCGGCTGAGGACGGTGACGCCGTGGTCGGTCAACTCCAGCCCCGAGACGCCGTCCCCGTCGTGGAAGGTTGCTCCGGCCGCTTCGGCCTGCTGCACGAGGAACGCGTCGAGCCGCCGGCGTTGCGTGAGCAGCGTGAGCGGCGCGGACGAGCGCCGCACGAACCCCGCCCGTTGCTTGAGGCTGAAGTAGACGCTGTCGACGCTGCGCTCGAGCACCGGGGCCAGGTCGAAGGGCAGCAGCTTCGCCGCGCGCGGCGTGACGCCGCCGCCGCACGGCTTGTCGCGCGGAAAGCGAGCGCGCTCCAGCAGCAGCACCGAGCCGCCGCGCCGGGCGATCTCGCGCGCGGCGGTGCTGCCCGCCGGCCCCGCGCCAACCACGATCGCGTCATAGATCACGGGCATTCCTGCACGGCTCGCTCTCCTCAGCGTAGCGCTGGCATGCGGCACGAGCGAGTGCCGAGGCTCACACGCCGCGGCGGAGGAAGATCTCCAGCTTTACGAAATCGGGATTGACAGGGGATTCCCAGCCTGCGACTATACCTCCGTCAGGACGACTCCGACGAGCGAAACCGGTGGAGAGTCGGGCAGTCGTTGAAGCCGGGCCCGCTCTGGCCGCAAGGCAATGAGGGATCGCAAGATCTCGGGTATGTCCCGCGGAGCGCCTGACACGAGATGACCGAGGGGCCGCAAGGTTCCTCGGTCATCCGCTTTTCTGCGTTTGGCGTATGATCGCCGCAGCAGCGTGCGCCGCGGCCGGACGAGAGCCGGGGCGGCGAAGAAGGGAACGGCGGTCGTGTTGAAGAAGCTCCTGCTCGGCGGCGTAGTCATCGGCGGCATCACAGCATTCGTGCTGCGCAAGCGGCGCGGCTCGGGCTATGACGAGGACGAGATCGACTCCGCCGACTACGGCGAGTTCGGCGATCGCGGGGCCCCGGCGCCGGAGCAGCAGATGGCCACCGCCGAGACGCGCCACGACACCACCCCCGAAGCGCTGTCCATGGCGGCGCGCGTCGAGACGAGCCTCGATGACATCCGCGCGGCCTTCCCCGGCGTCTCTGCGGAGGAGATCAAGTCCGCGGAGAGCGACCTCGATCGCCTGGCTGCGCTGATCGCTGAGAAGACCCACGGCGAACACTCGCAGGTGCGCGCGCGCCTGCAGCAGATCATCGACACCGACACGCCCGACCCGAGCTACCCGGCGCACTAGCGCACCGGCCCCGTCGCGATCATGCCTGACACGGGCCATGCAAATCGAGGCGAGATGCCCGCCGCCGAAGTGGTGCGCGTGCTGCATGCCCTGCGCGAGTCCGGCATCGACGTGTGCGTCGACGGCGGCTGGGCGGTGGACGCCGCCCTGGGCGAACAAACGCGGCTGCACGCCGACCTGGACCTTGTCGGCGCCGCGAGCGATCATGCGGCAACGATCACCGCGCTGGCGCCGCTCGGCTATCTTCCTGCCGAAGACGACCGGCCCATCCGCTTCGTGCTGCGCGCCCCCGGCGGCCGCGCGATCGACTTCCACACGGTCACATTCGACGCCGAGGGCGGCGGGCTGCAGCCGCAGCCGGACGGCTCGCTCTTCCGCTATCCACCGGAAGGCTTCGGCGGCAACGGCACGATCGACGGCGAGCCGGTGAAGTGCCTGAGTGCGGAGTTCCAGCTGCTCTGCCATTCCGGCTACGAGCCGGACGAGGACGATCGCCGTGACATGCGCCTGCTGGCCGCGCGCTTCGGACTGAAGCTGCCGCCGTCACTCGCCTGAGGCCAGGGCTAGACCGCGGCGGCCTGCCGCTCGCGGCGGGCGACCTCGGCTCGCACGATCGGCAGCAGGTCGCGGCCGTACTCGATCGCGTCGGGCAGGGGATCGAAGCCACGGATCAACAAGGTCGTGACGCCGAGGTCGTAGTAGGCGAGCAGCGACTCCGCCACCTGCTCCGGTGTGCCCACCAGCGCCGTCGTGTTGCCGGCGGCGCCGGTGGCCGCCGCGATCGGCGTCCAGAGGCGCTGGTCCATGATCTCGCCCTGCGCCGCCGCGGCGAGCAGCCGCTGCGAGCCAACGGACTGCGGGCGCGCGCTCGTGCCGTTGATGCCGTGCCCGCCGCGCACCGTCTTGATCCGCTCGAGGATCCCGTACGCCCGCGCCCAGGCTTGCTCCTCCGTCGCGCCCAGGATCGGCCGCAGCGAGACGCTGAAGCGCGGCCGGCGGCCGTACTGCGCCGCCGCGGTCGTGACGGCGGCGATGCGGGCGCGGATCGCCGCCAGCGGCTCGCCCCAGAACATGTAGCAGTCGGCGTGCTTCGCGCCCACCGCCAGCGCCGCCCCCGAGGCGCCGCCGAAGTAGATCGGCACATGCGGCTGCTGCAGCGGCTTCACGTCCGCGAACGCCTGCTCGAAGCGGTAGAACTCGCCGGCGTGGTCGAAGGGCTGATCGGAGGTCCAGACCTGGCGCAAGACGCTCAAATACTCGTCGGTGCGGCGGTAGCGGGCGTCGTGGTCCAAAAAGTCGCCGTCGCGGCGCTGCTCGGCGTCGCTGCCGCCGGTGATGAAGTGCAGGGCGATACGGCCGCCGCTGAACTGGTCGAGCGTGGCCGCCTTGCGTGCCGCCAGCGTGGGCACGACGAAGCCAGGGCGATGCGCCAGCAAGAAGCCGAGCCGCTCGGTTACCGAGGAAGCATACGAGGTGACACTCCAGGTGTCTGGCCCGGTGGAACCGTAGCCGACAAGCACGCGGTCGAAGCCGGCGTCTTCGTGGGCGCGGGAGAAGTCGCGTACGAAGTCACGATCGACCGAACCGCCGATAATCGAGACGGCGGCGCCGTGCGTTTCGGACGCCGGCCGCGTCCCGATCATCCCGATGAACTCGATGGGCATCGCCGGCCTCCGCTGGCTGTGAGCGCGTAGCTGCTGGCCGTCATTGTACGGATTGTCGATTGACTTTTTCAACTATGTCGCGATGTGCGATGCGGTTGGGCCCGTGCTCTCGAAGGCGGCCGGTTCGAGCAGGCGCAGGATGTCGAGCAGCGTGGCGATCTGCCATGCCGGCGGCGGGTGTTCGGCCGGCCACGGGTGCAGCGCGGGCAACCAGATGCCCCATAGGCCGGCGGCGCTCGCCCCGAGGACATCGTTTACAGGATGATCACCGACGAACCAGGCCTCCCCTGCGGCGCAACCAAGCTGGTCCAGTGCATGCCGGAAGATCGCCGGGTCCGGCTTCTCGATTCCAACCGCTTCGGAGATCACGACGGCGGAAAAATAGCGTTCGATGCCCAGCGCCGCCAGCTTGGCCCGCTGGATGCGCACGCCGCCGTTGCTCA
Source organism: Dehalococcoidia bacterium (assembly GCA_035310145.1). Taxonomy (NCBI): domain Bacteria; kingdom Bacillati; phylum Chloroflexota; class Dehalococcoidia; species Dehalococcoidia bacterium. The sequence continues at coordinate 36,595 of DATGEL010000093.1, read as the reverse complement.
CCACTCCCAGCCGAATTCCCCGCCTCGCGAGCGCCGGCAGCAGCGCCTCAAGCCCGTCGCGCGGCGCAGCCGATATCGGAAACCAGGCGTACCAGTGCTCGACGAGCTGCTGAACCTCCGGCGCGTTCTGCCAGGGCAACACACGCAGGAGATCCTCGCACACGTCAGCTCGCACCCGGTAGCCGTCGCCGTCGGCGCGCTGGAGGAGCGCCTCAAGCTCAGCGATCTCGATCTCGGCCAGATGTTCGGCGAACGACGCCTGGAACGGCCGGGCATAGCGCGCGATCGAGCGCGAGCGGTCGTCGAGCGTGCCGTCCAAATCGAAGAGGATGGCGCGCGGCGGGCCGACCGGACGATCATCCGCTGCTTCACGCATAGCGCTGCCGTACCTGCAATCGGACCCGTGCGGCCGGCAGTTCCCTCTGCCGCCGGCCAATGGGTCCCAGCCTCGAAGGCGCCACGTTCGACTCGGTCAGCTTCGCCGGAACTCCTCGATCGAGCGTGCGGTCGCCCCGTCCTTGCGTGCGATCGGCAGCGTCACCGGCTTCGTGTAGCCGCCGAAGGTCGGCTGCCACGACGAATGCTTGCCCGAGCCGCCGGCGACGACCACGAGCAGATCTTCCGGCCGCTCCATGATCCGGCACATCGCGTCCGGCGCGTCTGGGTCGAAGCTGTTGAGCCGGTCGAGCACGCCGTGCGTGAACTCGTAACCCAGCCTGCTCACCGGGAAGCGCGCGTTGTCGAAGACGAACTGCTTCACGTCGGCTTTGCTGTAGCCGTCGCGGGCGATCGTGGCGGCGTGCTCCGGTCCGAGCGTGAGCACCGGATGCCCGTGGCCGAGGATGTTGTTGCTGCCTGCCTGGCCCATCGCGCCGGCGATCGTCTTGAGGATGCCCTCGCCTGTATTGCTGTAATGGTCCTGGATGTTGTGCGGCCCTTCGCAGCCGCAGAGCGTGACCGTGCTGGTTTCGACGTCGAAGCCCAGCTCGACCTGCAGCGGCTGCCAGGGATTCTCCGTCTCGTTCTCGGCGATGCAGTAGGTGTACTTGGCGGGGCTACCCTGCGTGCTGCGGTCGCCGCTGCCGGGCAGGCCGCCGCCGACGTTCATCATCACCAGGCGGATGGCGCGGCCGATCGTGGCGTTGGCGCGCGCGCCCTGGCCGAAGCAGTTGTAGCCGCTGTTGATGCTCAACTCTCTGGCGATCGGGCCGTTGACGATCAGCAGCGGCGCCACGGGGTGCGTGGTGGCCTGCACGCCGTCGGGATTAAAGCGCTCGTCGCAGATCGCCTGGATCGCCGCAACGATCACCGGCAGATACTGCGGCAGGCAGCCGGCCATCACCGCGTTCACCGCGATCTTCTCGACCGTCGCCTCACCCTGCCGCGGCGGCAGCACGCCGACGATATCGAGTGGATCGCGGTCCGTCCAGGCGAGCATCTCCGCGACCGCGTTCTCCGTGGGCGGCACGATCGGCAGGCCGTCGGTCCAGCCGCGCTCGTAGAAGACGGTGTTGATCTCCTGGAACGAGGACGGGAGTTGCAACGTGCGGGCGCGCGGACCCTCGCTCATGCCGCGCCTCCGCGCACGATCGCGGCCACGGTCTGCGGCACCAGCGCCTCGGCCTTGGCCAGCACGTCGGGCTCGCGCAGACCGCCCAGCGGGTGCTTGGTGATCGCCACCGGCAGATCGGGCAGCCCGCGCGAGCGCGACTCCAGCTTGAAGAGCGAGAGAAACTCGTCGGTGCCGACCACGGCGGTGGGCATGCCTTCCTTCTCCAGCACGATCGCTGCCTGGACACTCCAGGCGGTGCAGGAGCCTCAATCGGCGCTGCCGACAAGCACGGCGGCGCACTGCTCCTTGAGATCCCTGATCACCTGTGGCGAGGCTGGCCCGGCGACCGGCTTCTTGCGCACGATCACGTCGGCGGCCCCGTAGCGCTCTTTGAGGATGCCGGCGACGGCGGTCATCAGCAGGCCGGCGTTCGCCTTGCCGTTGTCGAGCACGCCGATCGTCTTGCCGCGCAGGTCGTCGGTTCGTGCGGCGAGCGCGGCGCCGCTCTGCCGCGGCTGGGCGGTGGGGTCGTAGACGGTCACCATCTCCTGGGCCAGACTGGTCATGCCGCACCTCGCCTTCGCGTCTGGCCGCGTCGCGCTTGTCGCGCCGCCGGTCCGCTCGCGCTGGGATCGTAGGCAGCGGCTCCCGAGACTGTCAACGAGAGGAACGGCGCAAGAGAATGACCAGGGAGACCGATCTGCTGATCGTCGGCGGCGGTGCGGCTGGGCTGAGCGCGGGCCTCTACGCCGCCCGTTCGCGCATCGACACGCTGCTGCTGGAGCGCATGGGGCCGGGCGGGCAGCTCGTCAACGTAGACCGCGTGGAGAACTATCCCGGCTTTCCCGACGGCATCGCCGGCCACGAGTTGGGGCCGCTGATGGCGCAGCAGGCGATGGACGCGGGCCTTGCGTTCGCGTACGGCGAGGCACAGGCGCTGCGGCCCGGCGCCGGCGCGGACGGCCGCCACCTGGTGGAAACCGACGGCGAGACGTTTGCCGCCTGTGCCGTGATCCTGGCCGGCGGCTCGACGCTGGCGCGGCTGGGCGTGCCGGGCGAGCAGGAGTTCGAGGGCCGCGGTGTCTCCTACTGCGCGACGTGTGACGGCGAGTTCTTCCGCGACCGGCCGGTGGTCGTGGTGGGCGGCGGCGACTCGGCGCTGGACGAAGCGCTCTACCTGGCTGAGATCGCGTCGAGCGTGACGATTGTGCACCGGCGCCTGTCGTTCCGCGGGGCGCGGGTGATGCAGGAGCGCATCCTCGGACACCCGAAGTGCCGCGTGCTCTGGAACGCGACGGTCGGTGCGATCGTGGGTGAGGAGACGGTGAGCGGGGTTGAGCTAACGACAGGTGAGGGCGCATCGCGGCTGGACGCTGGCGGCGTCTTCATCTACGTCGGGCTCAACCCCAATACGGCTTGGCTGCAGGGCGCGGTGGATCTGGACGGCGGCGGGCACGTCGTCAGTGACGGCAGGCTGCAGTCCAGCGTGCCCGGCGTGTTCGTCGCCGGCGATCTGCGCCAGTTCTCGGCGCGGCAGGTCGCGGCCTCGGTGGGCGACGGCGCCACGGCCGCGATCTGGGTCGAGCGCTTTCTGCGCGGGCCAGAGGCCCGCTGAAGCGCCGGCGCGTTTGCGATACTGGTCTGGACGAGCACGGAACGAAGCGGGAGCGATTGTGATGGTCGCGAAGCCCAAACCAGACGAGGCACCCGAGTGGCAGCCGCGGCGCCGGCTGTTCAGCACGGACGAATACGAGCGGATGATCGAGGCCGGCGTCTTCCAGCGCGCGGAGCGGATCGAACTCATCGAAGGAGAGATCCTCTACATGGCCGCGATCGGTTTACGTCATTGGCGAGCGGTCAACGTCTTGAACGACTTCTTCACGCCGCGTCTCACCGGCCGTGCGATAGTTTCGATCCAGATGTCCGTGCGGCTGCGGCCGGGATCGGAGCCAGAACCCGATCTGGCCATCCTTCGGCGGCGGGATGACTACTATCTCAGTGGGCTACCCGGTCCCGAGGCCGTCTGGCTGGTCATTGAAGTCGCGGATAGTTCGCTTGCCTACGACCTCAGCCGCAAGCTTCCCCTCTACGCGTCGGCCGGCATCCCGGAGACCTGGGTCTTTGACCTGCGCGGCGACCGTGCGCTGGTGCATCGTCGCCCCCGCGGCCGGCGCTACACCGGGGTCACGGTCGTCGAGCGCGGCGGCACGCTCACGCCGCTTGCGTTCCCTGAGTTAACGATTGCTCTCGACGACGTGCTCGGCCCGCCCCAAAGCCAGTAGCAACCGGACTCAGCCCGCCGCCGCCTCGACGGCCTGCGCCGCGGCCTCCCAGGCGGCCATCAGCGCGTGCAACTGCTGCTCCGCCTCGGCGTAGGCCGCGCCCACGGCGCCGGTGTGCTCCGCGTCGTGGGCGGCGCTGGCGCGCTCAAGCTCGGCCGCAAGGGCACGGATGCGGCTCTCGGCCGCCTCCACGTCGGCTTCGAGCTGCGCCACGGCCTGCGCGCGTTTCGCCTGCTCACGGCCGGGCGAGGCTGGGCGCTGGCGTTCAGCGGCCGCCCTCTCGGCCGGCCTGGCGGGCTTGACCGCCTCGGCCGGCGGCTCGATCACGCCGCCTTCATGCAGCCTCACGACGCCGTCTTGAATCAGCCAGGTCTTCGCCGCCAGGTTCTGAATCAAGGCGCGGTCGTGCGTGACGAAGAGGATCGTGCCCTGATAGCCGTCGAGCACGGCCTCCAGCGCCTCGCGCGCGGCGATATCAAGGTGATTCGTCGGCTCGTCCAGCAGCAGCAGGTTCACGTCGTCGGCGCTGAGCTTGGCGAGCGCCAGGCGGCTGCGTTCGCCGCCCGAGAGCGTGCCGACCGGCTGATCGATCGCGTCGCCGCGGAAGAGGAAGCGGGCAAGCAGATCACGCGCATCCTGCAACGGCATGTTGCGCGTGGCCAGCAGCTCGTCGAGCACACTCAGCCGATCGTCCAGGTGCTCGGTGCCCTGGCGGTAGTAGCCGGGCCGCACGTTGGCGCCGGGCGAAATCGTGCCGTGTGCCGGCTCGCGCTCGCGCATCAGCGTGCGCAGCAGGGTCGTCTTGCCGGTGCCGTTGTCGCCGACGATGGCGATGCGCTCGCCGCGTTCGACTTCGACCTTCCTGGGAAAATGCAGCAGCTCGTGCGCCGGGTTGCCGGGTTGCGCGATGACCACGTGTTCCAGCAGCAGCGCGACACGGCCGGTGCGGCTCGCCTTGCTCAGCCGGATCGAGACCGACTTCTCCTCTCGCGGGCGGTCCAGCCGTTCGACCCGGTCCAGCCGCGTCTGCAGACCGCGCGCCCAGCGCGCCCGCTGGCCCTCCTTGTAGCGGCGGATCAGCTCCTGCTCGCGCTCGATCTTCTCGCGCTGCCGCTCGTACTGGTCGCGTTGCCGCGCGAGCCGCGCGTCCCGCTGCTGCACGTAGGCCGAATAGTTGCCGCGGTAGGGGGTGAGGCGTTCGTGCCGAAGATCCCAGATCTCTGTCGCGACGCGGTCGAGGAAGAAGCGATCGTGCGAGACGACCACCACGGCGCCGGGCCAGCGGCCCAAAAAGCCCTCGAGCCAGCGGATGCCGGCGATGTCAAGGTGGTTGGTCGGCTCGTCCAGCAGCAGCAGGTCGGGTTTCGACAGCAACGCGCGGGCGAGGGCGATGCGCGATTTCTCGCCGCCGCTCATGCCGGTCGCGGGCTGGTTCCACAGCCGCTCGGGCAGGCGCAGACCGGCCAGGATCTCCTCCGCCTCTGCACGGTAGCGGTAGCCGCCTTCCGCCTCGAAGCGGCGCGTGAGTTCGTCATAGTGCGCCGCCGCCGCGGCAACCGCGGCGCCCTCGGCCTCAGTCAGTGAGTGCGCCGCGGCCTCGATCGCGTGCTCAAGCTCGGCCAGGTGGGCGATGCCGGAAAGCACTTCTTCGCGCACGGTGCGATCGGGCGCGACGTGGGGAATCTGCGGCACGTAGCCGAGGCGGTTTCCGCCGGCCAGCGCGATCTGGCCGCCGGCGGGCCGCTCCTCGCCGGCGATGAGGCGCAGCAGCGAGGTCTTGCCGGCGCCGTTTGGGCCGATCAGGCCGACGCGATCGCCGGCGTCGAGCCGGGCGCTGACGTGCGAGAGCACATCGCGGCCGCCGTAGGCGAGGGAGATATCGGCAATCGTAATCAGCGGCATGGACGACGTTCCGCGGCCTGCGTCGCACGGCACAAAAGAGCCGCCTGCTGCCACGCCGTCGCGGCTGCATGCGGCCGTGGGACCGATCCGGCAGATGTCGCGCCTCTCTCTGCCATACTCAGTGTATCGAGTGGGTGCGGAGGGCGTCAAACCAGCCGGCCGGCCGGATTGCCGGTGCGCACCTTTTCGGAGCCAGGCACGGGGCAGCGGAAGGAGAAACGATGAGCCGTGAACTGTTTGATCTGACGATCATCGGCGCGGGGCCGACGGGCCTGTTCGCCGCCTTCTACGCCGGCCTGCGCGGCATGAAAACCAAGCTGCTGGAGGCGCTGCCCGAGCCGGGCGGCCAGCTCGCCGTGCTCTACCCGGAAAAGTTCATCTACGACGTGCCCGGCCATCCCAAGATCCTGGCGCAGGACCTGGTGACGCAACTGCTGGCGCAGTGCGAGCTGTTCCAGCCCGAGTTCTGCTTCGAGCAGCGCATCGACACGCTCACTCGTGCCGACGTCGACGGGGAAGAGGTCTGGCGGCTGGGCACGCCGGTTGACGCGCATTTTACGCGCACCGTGGTGATCTCCGCGGGCATCGGCGCCTTCTCGCCGAACAAGATCGACCGCGCCCACGTCGAGGACTTCGAGGGCCGCGGCGTCTTCTACTTCGTCAAAGATAAGCGGCCGTTCCGCAACCAGCGCATCCTGATCGTCGGCGGCGGCGATACGGCGGTGGACTGGTGTCTGAACCTGAAGGACTGGGCGAAGGAGATCACGCTGATTCACCGCCGCGACCAGTTCCGCGCGCACGAGGCGAGCCTGACCGCGCTGCGCATGAGCGGCATCCCCATGCTCACCTTCTGGGAGCTGAAGCGGGTCTACGGCGAGGGCCGCGTGCAGGGCGCGACGATCTTCGAGAATCGCACGGGCGAGGAGCGCGAGCTGGAGGTCGATGCCGTGCTGATTAACATCGGCTTCAAGGCGGCGCTGGGGCCGATCGAGTCCTGGGGTGTGCAGCTTGCGGACGCGCGGCACATCCGCGTCGACGGCTTCATGGAGACGAACCTGCCCGGCGTCTTCGCCGCAGGCGACATCGCCGCGCAGGAAGGCTCGGAGCCGCTGAACCTGATCGTTACCGGCTTCGCCCAGGCCGCGATCGCTGCCAACGCCGCCAAGCGCGCGGTCGACCCGCACTCGCGCCTCTTCCCCGGCCACTCAAGCGAGCTGAAGCTGTAGGGCAATGCAGTGTAGGGCGTATCATCGGTTTAGAGCTCGATCGATCTCATACATGAGATTTGCAGTTTGGAACACCACTCTGCGGGCATCTTCCCAGACCAACGGTGTTCCGGATCGCTGACCTCCGTGCTCTTGTCGCTGAACGAGCATGCTGACGGCGCGCCAATATTCCAGCAGCGCATCGAGCATTGGCACTTCAGTGGTTCCCAATATGACCTTCCGGACCTCCATCGCTGCCCGCACCCGGTTGATATCATGAGACTTATCCGGATCTGCTTCCGCGGGTTGGAATTGGTTGACCAACTCGGTAGCGAATTCCTGGATAGCCTCACGGCATAGATGGCCGATTGTTGTGAGCTGCTGCTCAGAGTCACCTGACCAAAGGAGCCGTTCCGCGTCCTCTCACTTGTGGTTGGAATGATTATGACGAACAGAAAATATTGCAGAGTCGAGGTAGCGATGGATGGCCTCTTCAACGTTCCGGTTGGGTTGGCCAGCTCGCTGCTCCATGTGTTCGTAGTACAGGAAGCCACGCGGGGTAACATCGAAGTTGAAGGCGCCGTGGCTGCCGAGCCGTCTGTTGATAAGGCCGGCGTTAGCCAGGGCATCAAGGTGCCCTCGGTAGGGACTTATCGCACCACCCGGTAGTCCGTGATGTTGGAGGGTCTGCCCACCGATGAATTGAATGAACATGAACGGTTCATGATTGTCTCGAAGCTTGCGTGCTGCCTCGACGATCGTTTCGAAGAGTGCCTCCTGTTCGGGAAGCAGTTCAATGTGATTGAGCATTTCTTCGCCCTTGGCCGGGATTGGACATCCCATTCCTGCTTTCGTGCCTCCTGAATTGGATGCCTCAGATCCGGATATTGAGACTTCATTGCTGGCGGTCGCTCGCTCGATTCGCGAGGACTGTCACGCCGGGCTTAACGTCCGGCGCATCACAGGTATCGTCTTCAGCTTCATCAAGCCCACCTGGAGTGACCAGATCGCGCAGTGAGCGGCCCATTGCGGCGAGGATGCGAGCGAGGGTCGTGAGCACGACGTCGTGCCGGCCGTTTTCGATCCGCGAGAGGCTGACCGGCGAGATGCTGGCTCGCTGGGCCAACTCGCGGATAGTCAGGCCGCGCTCGCGGCGTAGCTCGCGGATACGCACGCCTATTCGCCGAGCGCGCCGCTCGGCGTCGCGTGCCATTTGCTGGCTAAACTCGGCGTCAGTGAGGATGCGGATCTCATCCCATGGGATGGCGATTTCGCCTGCAACTGCCTTGAGGATGACTTCATAGTTGGTGTGCGTCGGCTGGCTCGCCGCCTGATACGGCGCGCCGGCCGGTAAGAGACTGGCTAGCGGCAGCGTGGCGCAGGTGCCGTCCGCAAAGCCAACCGTCAGCATGCCATCGTGCTCGTCGGCGCGGACGATCCGCCGGTAGCCTTGCGATGTCCAGCGTGCCATCGCTTACCGCTCCTTCTGCTCGTTCAACGCGATCCAGGCATTATTCAGGACATCCACATGATCGCGCAGTACCATGAGCACACTTCCTGGCAGCTTTGCGCCGTGCATCGGTTCGATCTCCGGCAAGGCAACCGAGGCCTCGTGCTCCGCCCAGCGCACGTGGCAGTGCGCTCCATGATGCCGCCCGCCGCGCTCGGCATACACGTACACGCTGTATGGACCGAAGCGCAGCACGGCGGGCATTGCGCTTCCATGATAGCGTATACGTTATCTTACGTCGCAGCCTGGTTAGCTCTTCACCAGGCGGTTAGCTGAAGTCGTGCGACTCCGGCACGGTCGGCGCTTCTGGCTCCTCGCCCACCGGCAGCGGCGCGATCGTGTGCGCCATCACGTTGATCGTGCCGTCGCGGCGCTGCAGCTCGCCGGCGACGACGATCAGCGGCTCCAGCCGCCACAGCGTGCGGTAGCGTTCGTACACCGCCGGCTTCACGATCACGTTGCTCAGGCCCCATTCGTCTTCCAGCGTTACGAACATGAAGCCCTTCGCCGTGCCCGGCTTCTGCCGGCAGACGACCAGCCCCGCCAGGCGCAGCTTCGTGCCGTCCGGCAGCCGCTCCAGCTGCAGGCTGCTGACCACGTCATCGGTCAGGTACGGACGGAAGAACTCCAGCCAGTGCCAGCGCGCCGAGAGGCCGCTGATCGCGTAGTCGGCCTCGGCCTGCTCGCGCGGCGTCATCGGCCGCAGCGGCGCCATGTCCTGCTCGATCGGCAGCGGCAGCGCCTCCTGCAACGGCCGCAACGGCGGCGGCGCCTTCGGCCGGCGCTGCGACGGCGTCAGCAGGCGGCGCGCCACGGCCTCCGCCGCCGTGGGCCGGCGGCGGCGTGTGGCGGCGTGGTGCACTTCCGGCCGGTAGATCAGGCCGAGCTGCCAGAGCAGCTCGCGGCGCTCCAGGCCGAAGGCGTCGAAGGCGCCGATCGCGATCAGGTTCTCCACCGCCTCGCGCGCCAGGCCCGTACGCCGGCAGAAGTCGCCCAGCGAGCGGTACTCGCCCGCAAGCCGCGCCGCGTCCAGCCGCTCGCGCTGCGTCTCGCCCAGCCCCTCGACGTAGCGGAAGCCGAGCCGCAGGCCGCCGCGCTCGATCGTGCAGCGGTCGCGGCTGGCGTTCACGTCCACCGGCAGCACCTCGACGCCGTGCCGCTTCGCATCGTTCAGCACCACTTCGGGCGAGTAGAAGCCCATCGGCTGGTTGTTGAGCAGTGCGGCGTAGAACTCCTCGCGGTAGTAGAGCCGCAGCCAGGCCGACTGATACGTGATCCAGGCGAAGGCGGCGGCGTGGCTCTTGCAGAAGCCGAACTGCGCGAAGCCCTGCAGCATCTGCCAGATCTCGGCCGCCGTCGCCGCGCCCACGCCGTTGGCGCCGCAGCCCGCGAAGAAGCGCGCCTGCAGCTTCGCCATCGCCTCGGCCGAACGCTTGCGGCTCATGGCGCGGCGCAGCTGGTCGGCCTCGCCCGCGCTGAAGCCGGCGACCTCGATCGCCACGCGGATGCACTGCTCTTGATAGAGGATCACGCCCAGTGTCTCCTCCAGCACCGGCTCCAGCTTCGGGTGGGCGTAGCTCACCTCCTCCTGGCCGCGCCGCCGCCGCAGGTAGGGATGCACCATGTTGCCCTGCAGCGGGCCGGGGCGGATGATCGCCACCTGCGCCACGATGTCGAGAAAGTTGCGCGGCTGCGATCGCGGCAGCGACTGCATCTGCGCCCGGCTCTCCACCTGGAAGATGCCGAGCGTGTCGGCGCTGCTGAGCGTGTCGTAGACGTCGGCGTTGTCCAGCGGCACGTGCTCAAGGTCCACGCACAGGCCGCGCGCCTCGTCCACCAGCTCGACCGCCTCGTCGATCAGCGCCAGCATGCCCAGGCTGAGCAGGTCGATCTTGATCAGCCCTGCGTCGCCCACGCCGTCCTTATCCCACTGCGTGACCCCGCGGCCGGGCATGCGCGCCTTCTCCAGTGGCACCAGCTCGGCCAGCGGACAGGAGGAGATCACCATGCCGCCCACGTGCTGCGAAAGGTGCCGCGGGAAGTCGGCCACGGCCTCGCACAGCTCGGCCAGCTCGCGCCAGATCGGCGCGTGCGCCTTCGCCTCCATGCCGGGGATGCGGGCGATCTCGGCTTCGAGCCCTTTGGCGCTCTGGTGGTGCAGGTGCCGCGCCACGCGGTCCAGGTCGTCCGGCGGCAGGCCGAGCGCCTTGCCGACCTCGCGCACGGCGTTGCGCGCCTGGAAGGTGACGACGGTGCAGACCAGCGCGGCGTGGTCGCGGCCGTACTTCTCATAGAGGTACTGGATCACCTGCTCGCGGTGCTCGCGCGAGAAGTCGATGTCGATGTCGGGCACGGTTTGCAGCTCTTCGTTGAGAAAGCGGCCGACGAAGAGCCGGTGGCGGATCGGGTCGACGCGGGTGAGGTCGAGCACGAAGGCGATGATCGAGTTGGCGGCCGAGCCACGCCCCTGCGCAGGAATGCGGTTTTTCCGCGCGAAGTCGATCAGGTCCCAGACGATGAGGAAGTAGCCGGCGAGCCCGTGCTTGCGGATCAGGTTCAGCTCGTAGCGCAGCTTCTCCTCGACCTCGCCGCTGCAGTGGCCGTACTTGCGCTGCGCCCCCTCGCGGCAGAGCTGTTCGAGGAACTCGTCCGTGGAGAGGCCGTTCGGCGCCTCGTAGTCGGGGAACCGATACGCGCTGAAGTCGAGCCTGGCGTTGCAGGCGTCGGCGATGCGCAGGCTGTTGGCGACGGCGAGCGGGTAGGCGGCGAAGCGCGCCGCCATCTCGGCGGGCGACTTGAGATAGAAGTCGGCGTTGGGCCGGCGCAGGTGGTGCGAGTCGTCCAGCGTGGCGCGGTGGCGGATGCTGACGAGCACATCCTGCAACTTGTGCCGCTCGGGCAGGTGGTAGTGCGCGTTGCCGGTGGCGACGTAGCCCAGGCCGAGATGGCCGGCCAGCTCGACCTGGGCGCGGATCAAGGCGTCGTCCTCGCGGCAGAGGTTGTGCTGCAGCTCGACATAAAAGCTGTCGGGGCCGAAGGCGCTGGCGTAGCGCTGCGCGGCGGCCAGCGCGTCTTGACGCCGTCCGGCGAGCAGGTGCTGGCTGATCTCGCCGTTGCGGCAGCCGGAGAGGCAGATCAGCCCGGCGTGGTGCGCGGCCAGCGTGGCGAAGTCGATCGCCGGGTCGCCCTTGTTATTCTCTGTTTGCCGCATGTGCGCCGTGGTGATCAGCCGGCAGAGGTTGCTGTAGCCCGTCTGGTCGCGAGCCAGCAGGGTCACGTGCGTAGAGGACAGGGAACAGGTGACAGGGGACAGGTGACAGGTGACAGGAGTTGGTGGAGCGGAGCCGTTATGTTCCCCGGCGGTGCCAGCAGCGGCATGGGGGACGGCGGGAGCGTTTGCGGTCCTCGAATCGCCCTCCTGTTCCCTGTTCCCTGTTCCCTGTTCCCTAACGGTCAGCTCGACGCCGACGATCGGCTTGATGCCAGCGTCGCGCGCCTCGTTGTAGAAGGGCATCACGCCGTAGAGGCCGTCGTGGTCGGTGATGGCGAGCGCGGAGTAGCCCAGCTCGGCGGCGCGCGCCACCATCTCCTCCGGCAGCGAGGCGCCGTCGAGCAGCGAATGGCTCGTATGCAGGTGCAGCTCGGCGTACGTCATGACGGAGGGAACAGGGAATGGGGAATAGGAAATAGAGGGCGGAACTGCACACGGGCCGAAAAAAGCTCCCCTCTCCCAGGATTGGGAGAGGGGCCGGGGGTGAGGGCCCGGGCCGGCGCGGCCCGCCGCTGCCGCCTCGAATCACTGGCACTCCCCGCTCCCCACTCCCCACTCACTGCTCACTCTCCTCACGGAATCCGCATTGTGCCGGTGGTCACGGTCACGGCCCGGCCGCCCACGCGCACGCCCGTGATCTGCTCGTCTTCGCCGTCTACTTCGATGTAGATCGTGCCCGGCCGGCCGACGATGTGACCCTGCTCCGTCATGAAGCTCGGCGTCTGCACCAGGCCGTAGCGCACCAGATAGGCGCCCATGCCGCCGCTGGCCGAGCCGGTCACCGGGTCTTCGGCGATGCCGGCCGCGGGCGCGAAGTGGCGGGCGTGCGCCTTCGCTTCCGGCGCGTAGCCCTCCGGCGCGAAGACGTGCAGGCTGAAGTAATCGCCCTCCGCCTGCAGCGCGGTCAGCGCCGTGAAGTCGGGCCGCAGCCGCTCCAGCACGTGCAGGCTGCGCACCGGGAACATGAGCTGCGGCGTGCCGGTGCTCACCGTTTGCACCGGGAAGTCCGGCTCGATGCCGGCGATGGGAATGCCGAGCGCTTCGGCGTAGGGCGCCGCGTCGTATATCCGCAGGAACTCGGGCGGCTTCTGCGTCATCCAGATGCGCGTCAGGCGGCCGCCGGCATCGGCTTCCAGGTCCACCGGCAGCACGCCGACGTTCAGCTCCTGCGTCACGCGCGTGCGCGGGCCGCCGAGCTGGATGCGCCCGGCCTCGACCAGCGCGTGCATCGTGGCGATCGTGGGGTGGCCGGCGAGCGGAATCTCCGTCGTCGGCGTGAAGAAGCGCACGCGGAAGTCGGCCCGCTGCGAGGGCGTGACGAAGGCCGTCTCGGAGAGGTTCACCTCGCGGGCGATCGCCTGCATGGTCGCCTCGTCCAGCCCCTCGGCGTCGAGCACCACGCCCGCCGGGTTGCCGGCGAACGGCCGGTCGGTGAAGGCATCGACGATACGAAGCGGAATCTCGCGCATGGCTCACTCCTGGGAATAGGGAATAGGGAATAGGGAATAGGGAATAGGGAATAGAAATACGCGAAGCGTTCCGGTGTGTCTATTGCCAGTCGCGCACGTTCTGGCCCTTCTATTCCCTATTCCCTCGCCCTACGCTCGTTGCTCCCACCAGCCGCCGGCGACGAGGTCGCGGAAGACGGTGAGCAGCGCGCCGCCGGCCAGCTCGAGCTGGTAGTAGTGACGGGAGATCGGCTCGCGCCACCACTCGTCGTCGATGCGCCAGTGGTTCTGCACCGAGCGCACGCGCTGCTCCCGCCCGCCTCTCCGCAGCAGCGCCGGCGCACCCGTGACCGCGTCCGCCTCCACTTCGATCCGCCGCGGCGCATTGAGCGGCACGGCCCTTACCCCCGGCCCCTCTCCCAGGATTGGGACGATGAGATTGACCGGGGGTGAGGGCCGGGCGCGCCGCTTGCCCGCGGACGCGCCCGGTGTGGCGACGATGCTCTGCGACCAGTCTTCGAGGGCCATGTGGCCTCACCCCCTGGCCCCTCTCCAGGGTTTTCCATCGCGCGGAGCGCGATCTTCGATAGAGAGGGGGAAGCTGTGGAGTGGGTTTATTTGGAAAGGATGGCAGAGCGTCTCTCTATTCCCTAACCCCCGGCCCCTACGGCCGGAACTCGGCCAGGCCGCGGCGGCGTTCGGGCAGGCGCGAGCGCGGGTCGAGCGCGACGATGCGCTGCAGCAGGTTACGTCCGCAGCGTGCCTCGATCTGGCGCACCGCCTCGCCGAGCTGTGTGCGCCGCCGCGCCGCGCTGCTGAAGAGGCTGCCCTGCTGGCCCTCCTCCTGGCAGAGATCGTGCAGCGTCAGCCGCAGCGCCGCCACCGGGCCGGGCAGCGCCAGCTCGCGCAGCGCTGCCGCGGCCGGCAGGAACGCCGCCTCCGGCCGGTTCGCCGGCGCGTGCAGGGTCCAGGTGCGCTGGTAGGGAATAGGGAACAGGGAACAGGGAACAGGAGGTGACAGGTGACAGGTGACAGGTGACAGGTTGGTAGGGACAACTCGTGAATCGCTCGGTGTGGCGACGCGTTGCAGGGGCGCCCATAGCGCAGCGCAACCGTCGGAGACTTCCAATACTGCGCCCGTCGCGCCGCAGGCGCGACACGCGGCGTCCGCAGGTTCTAGCTGTCGCACTTCCTGTGCCTCGATCGCCAGCGCCAGCGTGACCTGGCGGAAGCCGAGGTAGAGCGCCTGCAGCTCCGGCGTCAGCTTCGCCAGCTCGCGTTTCACGACGCGCAGCAGCGTCTCCGTGCTGATCACGGGCGGGTCGAAATGGCGCTCGCGTGCCAGGTGCCGCGGCAGGCGGCGTGGCAAGGGTGGGCGTTCGTCCTCGCCGCGGGCGAGGCGCCACATCAGCGCCCCTTCGCGGCCGAACTGCGCCTGCACCGGCCCGAAGGGCAGCGCCGCGAACTCGCCCAGCGTGCGCAGGCCGAAGAGGCGCAGCCGCCGCTGCATCTCTGCCGAGCAGGGCAAGTGCGTCACCGGCACGGGCGCCAGCAGCTCCCGCTCGGCGCCCGGCGGCACGCGGCGCACCTCGCCCGCGCCCGCCAACTCCGCCGCCACCCGCGCCGTGAAGCGGCCCGCCGCGCCCGCGGCGCGGGCAGTGGGGAAGGGAATGGGGAATAGGGAATAGGGAATAGAGGGCGCATGGCATACGCCTTGGCCGTGAGCAGTGAATGGCGCATCTGAAGATCCCCCTCGCCCAGCATTGGGAGAGGGGTTAGAGGTGAGGGCACGGGCCGGCGACGAGCCGGCGCGCAGCACCGCAAGCACGGTCTCCAGCAGCGCCTGCTCGCGCGCGGCGTTCAGGCCGGAGAGGTCGAGATAGAAGGCGTCGGGCGGCTCTGCTTCTACGGCGGGGCTGAAACTTTCCATAACGTGAAGTAAGAATGCAAACGCCTCGCTCACAAGCGAGGCGTCGAGGGGAAGGAAGGTGGCGGCGGGACAGAGCCCCGCCGCCTGGCGCAGCGCCATGCCCGGCGAGATCCCGCTCGCCGCGGCCTCCGGCGAAGCGTCGGCCACGGCCTTGCGCTCGTGCGGGTAGCCGCCGACCACGACGGGCCGGCCGGCGAGGTCCGGCCGCTGCCGCAGCACGAGCTGCACGGGAAGGTCGGGTACGAGCACGCAAGCGATCCGCATGCCCGCACCATACTAGAACATACGTGCTATATCAAGCAAGATCGTGGGCATAGGAGGGCAATTTTGCCATTCCCCGACATAAGAACAAACGTTCTTCTGTCAGTCTACAAGCACCGTGTCCGTGCGGCCAGTGCCATGCCCGCGCCCGCGGACGGCCGAGCAGCCTGCCGGCCTCCGCTGGACCCGCGCCCGCCTCTCCGGCTACGCTCTGCATACCGGGCGGCGTACGGGGCGTGGAGGTGGCGGATGGGACTCTCGCCCGAGCAGCGGCGCCTGCTCTTTCGCTACGACCGTGATGCGTCCCTCGACGCGAGCGAGCCGGTCACCTCTTGCGCCGCTGGCGTACGCAGCGAGCGCTTCGCCTACTTCAGCGCCCACGGCCAGCGCGTGCCCGCCGTCCTTTACCGTCCCGCCGCGGCAGCGGCGCCGCGGCCGCTGCTCCTGATCGGCCACGGCGCCGGCGCCAGCAAAGACGAGCCGCTGATGCGCCAGCTCTTCGAGCACTGGGCCGGCGAGGGCTTCGCCTGCCTCTGCATCGACGCGCCCTTTCACGGCGAGCGCGGCCAGCACATCTCCGACCCCACCGTCGTGCTGCGCCAGCCCTTCCGCGGCCTCGAATTCGTCACGCAGTACGTGGTCGATACGATGCGCGCCGTCGACTGGGCCGAGACGCGGCCCGACCTGGACACGGCCCGCATCGGCTACGCCGGCTTCAGCATGGGCAGCATCCTCGGCGTGCCTTTTGTGGCGATGGAGCCGCGCGTGCGCACCGCCGTCTTTGCGCTGGGCGGCGCCGGCTTGCTGCACTTCTTCGCCCTGCAGGCGCCGGCCGAGCGCCGCCATGATGCCGAAACCGTGGCCGACGCCTGCGACCCACTGCATTACGCGCCGCTGATCGCGCCGCGGCCGGTGCTGATGGTGAACGGCACACAGGACGCGATCATCCCACCCGTGCTCGGCCACGCGCTGTTCAGCGCGCTGAAGGAGCCGCGCCGCGCCATCTGGTACGAGGGCGGCCACGGCGACATTCCCCGCGACGACATCGACGAGATGCGCCGCTTCCTGCTCGAAACGCTGCGCCCTGATTAGGCGTCGAAGCGGAGGACGATCGATGACCACCGCCAGCATCGTCGACGACCGCGTGCGCGACCTCTTCTTCCGCTACGACCGCGAGATGCCGCTGGAGGCCGAAGCGCGCGTCGTTGCCGAGGAGAACGGCGTCCGTAGTACGCGCTTCGCCATCTCCAGCACGCACGGCGAGCGCGTAACCGGTCTGCTCTGGCAGCCCGCGGCGGCCGCCGGGCCGCTGCCCGCGATCCTGATGCAGCACGGCGCCGGCAGCCGCAAAGAGGATGACTACATCCGCCTGGCGGCGCTGCGCTGGGCGCGCGAAGGCTTCGCCTGCATCGCGATCGACGCCAGCGGCCACGGCGAGCGCGAACCCCGCCCGCGCGACCCGCAGGCGATCTGGCAACTCCCCTGGACGCGGCGCGACCACGCCGTGCAGATGTGCGTGGATCTGCAACGCACCGTGGATTACCTCGCCACGCGGCCGGAGATCGACCTGGGCCGGCCCGGCTTCATCGGCTTCAGCATGGGCACGATCAACGGCGTGCCCTTCGTCGCCCGCGACGAGCGCGTGAAGGCCGCCGTCTTCTGCATCGGCGGCGCCACGCTGAGCGGCTTCCGCGACCTGCCCGACGATCCGCCGCGCATCGAAGCGATGCGGCTGGCGCTGGAGATCGTCGATCCCAGCCACTTCGCGGGGAAGATCGCGCCGCGGCCGGTGCTCTGCATCAACGGCCGGCGCGACGAGACCGTGCCGCCCGCCGCGGCGCAGATCCTCTTCGACGCGTTGGGCGAGCCGAAACGGATCGTCTGGTACGACGGCGGCCACACCGACATGCGCGGCCCCGAGTTCAAGGAGGCCTGGCAATTCCTGCGCGAATCGCTGTGAGGCGCCCTCGCTCGCTGCTCTGCCTCACGCTGGCGGTGCTGCTGCTGGCCGGCGTCGCCTGCACGTCCGCGCGCATCCCGCCCGCACCCGCGGCCACGAGCACGCCCGCGGGTGAGCCGGTCGGCACGCTTGATTTCACCGTCTTCGAGAACGCCTACAACCTGCTGCTCAACCGCGCGGTCGAGCGGCCGGCGCCGAACACGCTGCTCAACGCCGCCTGGCGTGGCCTGCTGGACGAGGGCGGCAAGCAGGGCCTGCAAACGGCGAAGGCCGCCGCGCCCGCGCTGCACGGCGATCGAACCGCCGACCTCGCCGCGATCGAGGACGCCTTCGGCAAGCTGAAGGTCACGCGCGGCCACACGCTCGACACCGCAAAAATCAATTACGCTGCCGCCTCGGCGATGGCCGAGTCCCTGGACGACTCGCACACGACGTTTCTTTCGCCCGACCAGTTCGCCACGCAGAACAGGCGCGAAGCCGGCAACCTCGGCACCACGACGGGTATCCGTATCGAGCGCGTGACCGAGCGGCCGCCGCTGGTGCTTGAAGTGGCGCCCGGCTCGGCCGCCGATCGCGCCGGCCTGCAAGCCGGCGACTCCGTGCTCGCGATCGACGGCAGCAAGATCGGCAGTTTCACCCCGCGCGAGGCGAGCCGCGCCCTGGATGGCCCGGACGGCAGCACGCTCACGCTCGACGTGCGCCGCCCCGGCCGCGCCGACCGGCGCATCACGATCACGCGCCAGACGATCTCGCTCGACCTGGTGCGCAGCAAGCAGTTGCCCGGCAACGTCGGCTACATCCGCATTCGCGAGTTCCCCACCCAGGTGCCGATCCAGCTCCAGGTGAAGCAGGCGCTGGGCGACTTCGACGATGCGCAGACAGGCGGCGTGATCGTCGATCTGCGCGGCAACCCCGGCGGCTCGCTCGGTGACCTGCAAGAGGTGCTCTCGCTCTTCGTCTCGCAAAGTCCGCTTTCCTACCTGGTCAATCCCGGCGGCAGCCGTACGATGCCGATCCCGCGCGCGAACGAGCGCTTCACCTTTGATCAGAAGCTCGTGGTGCTGGTCGATGGCGGCAGCGCCTCGTCGTCCGAGCTGTTCGCCTCGGCGGTGCAGCAGTATCACGATGGCCTGATCGTGGGTGCGAAGAGCTGCGGCTGCCTGATGGCGGCGCAGTTCTTCCCGCTGGCCGATCAGAAGGCCGGCATGGAAGTCGCGGTGCAGGGCGTGCTCTCACCGGTGAGCAAGCAATCGCTGGAAAAGGTCGGCATTACGCCCGATCGCGCGGTCGATTCGGATGCCCGTGCCCTGGCTGACGGCCGCGACCCCCAGCTTGAAGCGGCGTTGGAGGCGCTGGGCGTGGAGGCCGGCGTTGCGCGCACCGCCAACAAGACGCTGGCGCAGGCGGATCAGTAGGAACGAGGAACGAGAAACGAGGAAATAGGAAATAGAGACGAGGTGTTCGTTAGCCGCTCCTATTTCCTATTTCCTCGTTACTGCCGGTCGCTCTGCTCCCGCGGCCTGGTGACCGTGCTCCAGCCGCCCTGCTTCTGTGGGTCGGCGGAGACGATCAGGGTGCGCGGCTCCTCGGCAAACGTGTCCATATTGTCGCGCTGGTAGATGTACGTCGCGGGACTGTTGCTCGCCGCCGCGGGATTGCCGTCGCGGTCGAGCGCGACGATGTGCATGTTGCCGTAGAAGGCGTCTTCCAGCGCCCAGAGGTCGCGCTGCGCCTCGGCCAGCGCATCGGCAACGCTCATGCCGAGCTTCATGTAGAGCACCACACTGCGCGCCGTGGCGCAGCGGATCGCCATTTCGCCGCGGCCGGTGCAGGCGGCGGCGCCGTAGCGGTTGTCGCAGTAGTTGCCGGCGCCAATCACGGGTGAGTCGCCGAGGCGGCCGGGATACTTCCAGGCCCAGCCGGAGGTCGAGACAGCGCTGGCGAGGTTGCCCTCGCGGTCGCGGGCGAGGAAGTTGACCGTGCCGCCGGTGCGATGCGGGTCCGTGACCTGTTGCGCCATGGCAGCGAGATCGTGCACCGATGCCATGTAGCGGCGGTAGTTCTCGGACTCGGCACCGTCGAGCTTGCCCGCCATCCAGTCCTGGTAGCGCTGCCGCGTTGCCGGCGTCAGCAGCTCGGCGGCCTGGAAGCCGCTCTGGCCGGCGAAGCGTTCGGCGCCGGTGCCAACCAGAAAGCAGTGCGGCATCGTCTCCAGCAGGCGGCGGGCGATGGAGACGGGATTGGGATAGTAGCGCACGGAGCCGACGGCGCCGGCGGCCAGGGTGCGCCCGTCCATGATGCTGGCGTCCAGCTCGACCTCGCCCAGCAGGTTCGGCAGGCCGCCCGTGCCAACGGAGTTGTCGTTGGGGTTGTCCTCGACCAGGCGCGTGCCGGCCTCGACGGCGTCCAGCGCCGAGCCGCCGGCCCTGAGCACGCGCATCGCCTCGCCGATGCCCACGCGCCCGTTGCTCGACGCCACCACGATCAGCGACCCGGCCACCGCCTGCTCCTCCCGAGCCTCCCGCTGTGCGGAAGAGCCCTCACCATCCGTAGGGCATGGTAGCGGCCGCGGGCCTTACGGGCATCCGTCGGGGTTGTTCGCCGCACGCCGCCTTTTCTACAGTGGGAGTATGGTGCGCTGGGTGAAGAAAGGACTGCTGGCCACGAGCTTCCGGCCGGGCTACCGGCCGGGTGAGGAGTTCACCGTTCCGCGCCGCGTCGTCGAGGACTGGGTGACGGAGAAGCGGCAGGCGGGCATCGCCTCGATCATCTGCCTGCTTGGGCAGGATCAGCTGCCGCTGTACGCGCGCGGCCTGCCGCAGGGGCTGCTCGCCTTCTACGAAGAGTCCGGCTTCGGCGTGGCCAACATCGCCGCGCCGGACGGCATGGCCGAGCCGTTTACACCGGCGCAGTACGAGGCGGCCTGGAAGGCGTTCGAGGCGTTGCCCAAGCCCGTGCTGGTGCATTGCAGCGCCGGTCACGACCGCACCGGCCGCGTCGTCTCCTATTTTCTCAGCCGGATGCAGCACGGCGCCTGAGCGCGACCGGTTTGGCCGGCGCCAGACGACGCTGCATGCGCTGACATACGCGTGGACCGAGGGAGATTCAGCCACGGACAGCAATATTCCCATCGGCGTGGTTATCGGCAGGATCAGCGCGATCGTCGGCCTCTCTGTCGCGGTGGCGATCGGTATCCTGCTGATCTTAAGCGGCACCTACTGGATTGCGGGGTTGGTCGCGCTGCTCTGCGCCCTGCCGTTCGCCCTGCTGCTGCGCTTCGTCGAGTACCGGGCCGAGCGTGGGAAGCTGCGCGGCTCCGATTCGGCGGGGTGAGCAGATTTTCCGTCTATTGCCAGCTTCCCGCCCTTGACAGTGCGCGAACTCGGTTCATAGCATGGGGGTACAACCGAAGAGCGCCAGCGCCGAATGCCGCGTCGCGGCAACGGGGGACCCACCATCTGGGGTGAATTCCGCCTTCGGGCGGATAGGCCAATCTCTTGAGGCCGAACCCGACAGCTAACCTCGTAGGCGTTCAAGGGAGGAAGTTCCGCCGGTATGACCGGGGGCTGCTGCCCTCGGTTTTTTTCATTGCCGGCGGTGCTGATCGCGGTCGAGCCGTCCTCTCCTGGTCTGGCGCCCGGTGCGCGGCGCCCATGTGCGCCGCGAGGAGAGGAGGCTGTCTGCGATGTCTCGCCGCGCGTTCAAGACCTCGTGCACCGTCGAGCGGCCGCGCCAGAAGGGCTGGTGGGGCGTACCCGAGCAGGACGAGCTCGAGCCGGAAGTGGAGGGCTACGTCGCGCCGGCGCGCGAGAGCGCCCGAAGACTGGCCGCGGCAGCGCCCGCCCAGCGCGCCGCCCAGGTGGGCCGGGCGCTGACGCCGGGCCAGATCGAGGCGATCCGCGCCGTCATGCGCCTGTTCGTGGAAGAGGACGCCGCGCGCGGCGTCGATCCGCGCAGTTCCTTGCCCTGCCATCGCTGCCAGTCGCCGCGTCGGGCGATGGGCAGCGTTCGCTACGATCGCCTCACCTTCTGCAACGAGTGCGCCGTCGAATACGAGATTGCGCGCGCCCGCGGCGCCGCCGAGTCTCCGGCGGAGTTCTGCGAGCGATCACTGGCGCGCGCGGCGTCGGCGTAGGCGGCCGGGCCGACCCGCTATCCCCTGTTTCTGTGAGATCGCCGATGGCGGCTCTCCCAATGCCAGGGGAAAAGGGGCGATCTGGCGATGCTGACGCGGTAGGGCGCCGGGAAACCCGGCGCCCGGTGTGTCGCGCCCGTGCACGTACTGGCGCGCCGTGCGCCCCTGCGCGAAGCCCCTAGCTCGATGCCATCCGGAACTTCGCCCGCTGGATCGCCACTCTCATTCTCCTGTTGTATGGAGAAGGCGAGGGCACGTAGGTGCGGATGCGAGCCGCCGCCCGCCCCTACGCCTCGCTGATGTCGACGCTCTTGATCGCGTCGCCGGGCTGACGGTCGCGGCCGGGGTCGCGCTCGCGCAGTTGCCGCACGACGTCCATCCCTTGCGTCACCTGGCCGAAGATCGTGTGCCGGCCGTTCAGGTGCGGCTGCGCCTCGTAGCAGATGAAGAACTGGCTGCCGTTGGTGTTCGGCCCCGCGTTCGCCATCGAGAGCGTGCCCTCGACGTGCTGGCGGCCGTTGCGCTCGTCCTCGAACTTGTAGCCCGGCCCGCCGCTGCCGCTGCCGGTCGGGTCGCCGCCCTGCGCCATGAAGCCGGGGATGACACGGTGAAAGGTGACGTCGTTGTAAAAGCCTTCGCGCGCAAGGAAGACGAAGTTGTTGACCGTCTTCGGCGCATCCTTGGCGAAGAGGTCGACGACAACGTCGCCCTTGTCGGTATGCAGGGTCGCGGTGTAGCGCTTGTTTGGGTCGATCGACATCGCGGGCGGTGCGCTGTACTGGGCCATCGGTCATCCTTCTCGGGGTGCAGCGCGGCCACGACGGCCGGCTCCGCTACTGCTTGCTTACCGTGATGCTCTTCATCATCAGCGGCGCGGGCGCGTTGGGATCCTTGGGGTCGCGGTTCGGCAGGTTTTGCAGGATCTCCAGCCCGGATGTGACCTTGCCGAACACAGTGTCCTTGCCGTCCAGGTCGGGCTGGTCCTTCAGCACGACGTAGAACGTGCTGCCCATGCCCGGTTGCCCGAGCGCCTCGGCGACAGCCAGGGCGCCGGTCGTGTGCTTGAGCGGGCTGTTCTCCGGCGGCACGACGTAGCCCGGGCCGCCGCTGCCGTCCGGCTGCGGCGCCCCGCCCTGGGCGACGAAGTCCTTGATCACGCGCTGAAACGCCAGCCCGTCGTAGAAGCGGTTGGTGGCGAGAAAGACGAAGTTGTTCACCGTTTGCGGCGCGGCCTTCGCGTCGAGCTGCAGAACGATATTCCCCTGGTCCGTCGCGATCGTGGCGATATAGGTCGCCGCGGGATCGATCGAGAACGGCGGCGCGGCGCTGTAGGTGCGTTGCGGCGCCGGCGTTCCGGTCGGCGTAGCCGACGCCGTGGCGCTCGGCCCCGGCGTGGTGTCGAGCGAGGAGGGCGCCGTTGCTTCATCGCTGGAGGAGGCGTTCTGCTTGGCAGCCCGGTTGGTGCTGGTGCTGTTCGGCGGATTGAAGAGGACGACGGTGCCCACCAGCAACACGAGCCCGCCGACCACGGAGATCACGCCGAAGGCCCACTTGTGGTGGATAATTCGTTCGAACCAGCCCTTTGGCTCGTGGCGGAAGCCGCCAAGTGGTTTGAGCGGGTCGTATCGGCGTTCCCGCCGCTTGCGTTGCAGTTGTGGACGCCTGCTCAGGGCTCGCCTCGCTTGTTCTACGGCCGTGGCTCGCAAGAAGAGCCGGGCTTCTGCGGCCCGGCCCGCTGACTGGTTGGCGCCGCGGTACCCCCGACAGGACTCGAACCTGTGCTCCCGGCTCCGGAGGCCGGTGCTCTATCCAACTGAGCTACGGGGGCGCACCACTTCAGTCTAGCGCCGCCCTTTCGTGGTGAACAAGCGAAGCGCCCTGAGCCGCGCTTGGCCTACCGGCCCCGCAGGGCGCGGGCCGGTGGAGCGCCGTGGATGTGGCCAGGGGCGCCTTGGCGGCATGGCGGGCATGCTGAGCAGGCGCCCGCAACCGCCGAGCGGCGATGCGGCCGTCATCGGTCTCGACACGCCGACCGCACAATGTGCGGGGACGCGGAACGTGCTCTGCTGCCGCTACTCCTTCGCGCGATCGTACACCTGGATCCGGTGGCGGCAGCTGTCCACGACCAGGACGCGGCCGTTGGCATCGGTCTCCACCGCGGTCGGACCCCAGAAGCGTTTTTCCGGGGTGCCGTCGGCCATGACCTTGCGGCCTTCCGTCAGGTCGGCGTTCGCCATCAGGAACTCCGCACCCCAGGTGGACATCTCGGAGTCTCCGATCAGCGCGGTCAGCGGATAGCCCTCCCGCGTGAAGACCATCACCCGCTCGTTCCCCCAGTCGGCGACGAAGATGTTCCCCTCGCCGTCCACCGAGACATTGGCGGGCCGCTTGAGCTGGCCGTCGCCTGCGCCTGGCGCGCCGATCGTCATCACGTACTCGCCGCCGGCGGAGAACTTCTGCACGCGGTCGTTGCGCCAGTCCGCGACGTAGACGTTGCCTGTCGCGTCGACGCCGACGCCCCAGGGCAGGTTGAATTCGCCCGGCCCGCTGCCGGCCGAGCCCCAGGCGGCGAGCGGCTCGCCCTCCGGGCTGAAGCGCTGGATGCGGTTGTTGAGATGGTCGACGACGATCACGTTGTCGTCGGTGTCCACGGCCACGCCCGAGGGGCGATTGAGCTGGCCCGGGCCGGAACCGAAGCCGCCCCACTTGCGCACGAAGTTGCCGTCGCGGTCGAACACCTGCACGTCGTGGCGGTGCTCGTCGCTGATGTAGACGTTGCCCTCGCTGTCCCGGTCGATCGACGTGGGCCAGGTGAGCTGGCCGTCGCCTTCGCCGAAGCCGGCAAACTGCCCGACGAACTCGGCGTCGACGGTGCAAATGCCCACACGCACGGCGCCCATCGGCGCCTGGGTGGAGTTCGAGCGGTTGAGCACGTAGAGCAGGCCGCCCTCGGCCACGGTCATATCGACCGGGTTGCTGAACCCGCGGCCGGTGAGCGCCAGCATGCCGATGGTGTGTGAGTAGGTGAAGGGGCGGCTCCTGACCATGACCATGACGATGCTCCTGCTGAGTGGTTGGGGAGCAGGCGGCCGGCTGCCGGTTGCTCAGATGCCACGACTGGCTGGCTCGGCCGCTAAACGAAGGCGAACTGCTCGAAGCTGCCGTTGACGATCGGCTTCGCCTCGACCTGCAGCCAGCGCTCGAGGATCGTGCCGTAGGTCGAGCGGAAGTCGTTGTTGGCTTGCAGGTTGCCGATGGTCAGGTCGCTCTCCTTCAAGGACGGGTACTCGCCGTACATGCCGCCCTTGACCGGATCGCCGAGCACGAAGGCGACGCCGCCCGCGCCGTGGTCGGTGCCCGCGCCGTTGTCCTTGACGCGACGGCTGAACTCCGACCACATCAGCAGGATCACGTCGTCCGCAGCATCGTGTTGGCGCAGATCGGCGAAAAAGGCCGAAACCGCCTCGGAGACTTCTTTCCAGAGCAACGCGTGCATCGGCAGCTCGGAGGCATGCGTGTCGAAGCTGCTGTGCGAGGTGTAGAACACGCGCGTGCCCAGGTCGGCCAGCTTGACCTGCGCGATGCCCTTGAGATTCGCGGCGATCTGGCTGCCGGGATACGTCACAGTCGAGCTGTATTTCTCCAGGGCCGTCGCCAGGATGTCGGCGCCCTTCTGCGCGTCGAGCCCGGTATGCCCCATGTACTGGAGCACTTCGTTCATCGGGTCGTCGACGTGCACGGGCTTGAGTTGCTTCACCTGCTGGTCGTCGTTGAAGCCGTCGTCGTACATCGACGAGAAGACTTCGAGCGCGGAGTTACGCTGATCGACGCTGGAGAGGCTGGTGAGCAGGCCGTAGCCGTCGAGCTGCGCGACGGAAGCCACGGGAACGCCGCTGAGCGCCAGCGCCCGCGGCAGGCCGCGCCCGAAATTGACCGCCGAGAGCACGTTCTCGGCCCTGGGGTCGATCTCGCGCACGACCTTGCCCAACCAGCCGTCCGTGGAGATCTTGTCGGGCTCGGCGGTGTACCAGATATCCATCGAGCGGAAGTGCGAGTAGTTGGGGTTCGGATAGCCGACGCCCGCGATGATCGCCATCTTGCCGTCGTCCCAGAACGGCTTGATCGCGGCCATGCTGGGATGGAAGCCGAAGCGATCGTCGATCTTCAGCACATCCGCTTCGGCGATGCGCACCGTCTTGCGATTGTCGTAGTACAGCCCATCGGCGTAGGGAATCACCGTGTTCAAGGCGTCGTTACCGCCCGTCAGTTGCAGCACGACCAGTGTCGGTGGCTTCGTGGCGCTCATCGCTCTCTCCTGACTCACTCCCGGTTCACCGCGGATTCAGAACTTCGCCGGCCCTGCGCGTGGCCCCGCCGCGAACCGGTCCTAGACGAGCTGGAACTCGCGCGTCGCCACGATCAGCTGCAGCAGCTCGGCCACGCGTTGCTCGCTGGCGCGATCGTCAACACCCGCAAACTTCAGGTTGCCGCCCTGGCGGGCGAAGGTCAGCAACGACTCGCGGGTTCTGTCCGAAACGCTCAGCGGCCCGATCAGTTCGAGGCAGGCGTCGACGAACGCCTCAGGCGTGAGTTCGCCCTTCGCCCGCAGGCGTGCCACGATCTTCTGCACGCCGGGCTTGCTGAGGTCGCCGACCTGGGCCGAGGCAAAGTTGATGCGCTCGACCAGGATGCCGGTGTCGATCCACTCTTTGCCGGTGTGCCAGCCCTCGACGCTGGGCGGATTCAACAGGTCCTGGCCCATGTAGCGGCACTCGAGGGCGATCTCCCGGATTCCCCAGGCCGGATACTGGAAATCCTCAACCAGCCGCATGATGCCGACGACGTGCTCGGTCGGGCTCTTGACCTTGGCGTAATAGGCCCGCGGCGAGCGAAAGGCGTCCGACAGCAGCAGCGCGCGCATCACCGCGCGGATGTCGTACTGCGAGCTGAGGTAAACGTCCGCGAGCTGTGCGATCGCCGCATCGTCCGGGGTATCCGAGACGAAGAAGGTGTAGAGGCGGCGGGCGATGAAGCGCGCGGCGGCCGGCTGCCGCACGATGATATCGATGATGTCCGCCCCGTCGAAGTGGCCGCGCTCGCCCAGGAAGACCTTTTCGCCGTAGTCGTGCAGGTCGGGGCGGAACTCGAACTCCCAGGGGAAGCGGCCGAACGGCTGCGCGCCGGGGATTGGGTTTCTCATCGTCCAGCCGGTGAAGGCGCGGGCGCAGTTCTTGACGTCGTCCTCGGTGTAGTTGCCGATGCCGAGCGAGAACAGCTCGAGCAGCTCGCGGCCGTAATTCTCATTGTGGACGGCGGTGGTGTTCTCCTGATTGTCGAGCCAGAAGATCATCGCCGGGTTGCGCGAGAGCTCGATCAGGATCGTGCGGAAGTTGTCGAGGGCGTGCCGCCGCAACATGGCGACCTGGTCGAGCATCGCGCCGGCATGATTGGTCTTCACGAAGCCGGTGGCGAAGAGGCCGTGCCAGAAGAGCGCCAGCTTCTCTTCCAGCGGCCGCTTCGTGTTGATCATCCGGTAGACCCAGTAGGATTGGGCGGGCTCGATCTGGCGCGCCTCCTTCATGTCCACGTAGTAGCGGAAGATGAGGTCGTCTTCGAGCTCGGGTTGCGCCTCCGGGTGGATCAGCTCCTCGACGGTCGCCTGGTAGCCCTGCTTCAGCGCCGCGTCCAGTTCCGCGCGCGTGGCGCCGAAGCCCGCGCGCCGGAACAGGTGCGCCATCAACTCCAGGTCGGTGAGCGGCTTCACCTCGGTCGTACTGACAACCATATCGACAACCTCCTTGCTCTGCCCGTGAGAGAGACGCAGCATCACCGGCCGCGGTGGAAGGCGCCGGCGCGCGGGTGCGGCCCCGTTCCCGCCGAACGGCGGGCGGGGCATGCTTATCGCGTGGGGACAGTGAGGGGGCAGCGAGCAGGGCGCTCGCGGATGACGCGGGAGGATGACAGCATCGGCCCCTCCAATCGCATCGGGCAGGGAAGCGGGTGCAACGTCGCCGAACGTGAAATCGGCCTCGCCCTACGGCTCAGGATTTTAGCACCCGCTGGCAAGGATCGCCACCACAAATCGGCGGCGGCGGCGCTCGCGGATCGCCAGGCGGTCGCGGCGCCTCATGCCGTTGAGCGCGTGGCGGTTACCCTGCTGAGCAGCCGCAAATTCACAACCGCTCGCGATCGGCTACGATGCCTGAGGCCGGCTGCACGCACCGGCCGCCGGCAGACAGTCAAACAGGGAGGCCTTCAATGACCAGCGCCCAGGTTCCGGCACCGATCCAGATCAGCGACGACATGCGCGAGGCCATCAACGGCGCCCTCATCGCCGGCAACCCCGTGATCGTCGCCTACGTGGACGAGGCGGGGCAGCCGAACCTCTCGTTCCGCGGCAGCACGCAGGTCTACAGCAGTGACCAGCTGGCGATCTGGGTGCGCAACCCGGAGGGCGGCCTGCAGCGGGCGCTGGCGCACAACCCGCGCCTCACCCTGCTGTACCGCAACCCGGAGACGCGCATGATGCTCAACTTCCAGGGGCGCGGCCACTTCGACGGCAGCGACGCCGTGCGCAACACGGTGTATGAGCACGCGCCGC
This sequence comes from Dehalococcoidia bacterium, assembly GCA_035310145.1. Classification (NCBI taxonomy): domain Bacteria; kingdom Bacillati; phylum Chloroflexota; class Dehalococcoidia; species Dehalococcoidia bacterium. The sequence continues at coordinate 8,538 of DATGEL010000093.1, read as the reverse complement.
AGCCCGAGCAGAACGCCGATCGCGAGCGCAAAGGCATGGCCCTGATCATCGATCTCGACCGGGTCAACGGTTTCGTTCCGGGCGGGCGCGTGCAGATGCAGCGCCAGTAGCGCCGCCAGGGCGGCGGCGCGGCGCTCAGCGCGCCGCGCCGGGCAACCAGCTGCCGAAGCGGATACCGAAGCCGTCCGGGTCGGCGATGATGAAGTCGCGGATGCCGTAATCGCGGTCGCCGATCGGGGCCATGATGCGCGCCCCGATCTCGTGGGCGAGCGTCCAGCAGCGTTCCACGTCCGGTACCATGATACGCACGTTGGCGCGGACGCCGGCCCCGGGCGGCGGCAGCTCGGGCTGCTGGGCGAGAAAGAGTTGATGCCCGTCCCACGCCAGGGCGACAAAGCTGCCCTTGTCTTCGATCGGCGTGAAGCCGAGCCGCCGGTAGAACGCGGTGGATCGCTGGATGTCGCGAACGTAGATTTCGACGACCAGTTGCTGTGTGGACGGGACATAGGCGGAGGGTGCCGGGTCATTGCGCGTCGCATCTTGCGTCATTGCTGATGGCCTTTCACTGCTTCGGCCGTATCCGCCGGCCGCATGGAACTGAGCAGCAGCGCCGGGCCGCGCGGCCCGCGTCGCGGTTAACTGGGGCGGCTATGCGCTGAGTTTCACGGCCGCGCCGCCGTCGGACGAGCGCTGGATCGCGTCGAGCAGGCGATGCCGCTGCACGGCCAGATCGAAGTCGGCGTCGATGCGTTCCCCTGTGCGCACGCAGTCGGCGTAGCGCACGTAGGCCTGCGCCACATTGAAGGCGGTGCCCGCCGGCGTGCCTTCGGGCACAAGCGTGAAGCGCTCCGGCGCCGTCATCTTCGCGGGTGGCGCGTCCCCTTTCGCCCCGGCGAGCGTGCTTGGCCCGATGTTGAAGCCGCCGTGACTGGAGAGGAAGAGCGAGCCTTCGCTTCCGTAGATCTCCAGCCGCGCCCCGCTGCCGTGGAACGGCACGCTGACGATCTGCGCCGAGACGGCAGCGCCGCCAGCCAGCTTGCCGTGGAGCAATACCGTGTCCGGCGATGTGACGGCCACGGATGCGCCGCTGTCGCTGATCGGCCACTCGCGAAGCTGCGTGCCGACGCTGGCGGCCAGCTCCGCGAACTCGCCCACGCTGAAGCAGAACGTGTCCAGCGTGTGCCCGCCCTGGATCGCCAGCGTGCCGACGCCGTTGGCCCGATCGGCGGCCCAGACGCGGCTCGCTGGCCGCGCCACACCGCCGCTGCCGATCACGGCCATGCTGCAGGTCAACACCCGGCCAACGTAGCCGTCCGCGATGAGCTCACGCAAATAGAGGAAGGTCGGATCGCTGCGTCCCTGCAGTCCGATCAGCGTGCGCACGCCGCGCTGCCGCGCGAGTGCCGTCATCTCCTCGGCTTCGGCCAGGTTCGCGCCCAGCGGCCATTCGCAAAACACGTCCTTGCCCGCGTTGAGCGCCGCGAGCACGATCTCGCGGTGAAACGGCACCCGCACGTTCACGGCGACCAGGTCGATCTCTGGTTGCGCCACGAGCGCGTGATAGTCCGCGAACGCCAGCTTAGCGCCGAACGTGGCGGCTGCCTCGCGCGCCGTCTCCTCGTGGGCGGTGCAGATCGCCGTCAGCTCGTAGTCCGGCAGCGCGTGCAGCGCCGGGACGTGCGAGCGCGCGCCCCAACTGCCGGTGTGGGCGTTCGCCCCGACCAGGCCGACACGGATCGTTTCTGCCACCGTCCCTGCTCCTCTTTCAACTATGAGCAACCATGAGGCGATGATCCGCCTCACTGCGCAATCCGCGCCGGCACAACCGCAGCTTCGCCCGGATCAGTTCCGCGCCGGCGCGGGCTCCCAGCCCCAGGGGTGCGGCCCCCATTCCGGCTCGAACAGTCGCCCACGCTTGATCGTCGCCACAGGCACGAGGCAGGTGTCGATTGCCAGCGCCTCGCCCAGCACGTCGTAGACCACCCACGCGCCCCGGCGCAGATCGAGCACGGTGACGTCCGCCTGACGGCCTACGGCAAGGCTGCCGAGGCGGCCGGCTTCGCCCAGCGCCTGCGCCGGATTCACGGTGCACATGGCGACCACCCGCGGCAGCGTGAAGCCGAGGCCGAGAAAGCGCGCCATCATCTCCACCAGGCTGTGCACCGTGGTGCGCCGGCCGGGCACGGTCAGGTCGGTGCTGATGCAGTGCGGCACGAGCCCCTGCTCCAGCACCCGGCGCCCCACGTCGAAGCCGAAGTTGAGCCGTCCGTGCGCAGTGTCGAGCCAGATCCCACGATCGGCAAGCTCCCGCGCCTCGGGCACGAGCTTGCCGTCTGCGTCGAGCACGCCGCCGGGGTTCGCCGTGAACAGGTGCGTGACGATATCGCCCGGCTCAAGCAGCGGCAGCAGCTCGCGAATCACCGCCGGGTCGCAGCGCTTTTCGGTGTCGCCGATGTGGACCATCAGCGGCAGCCCGCGCTCGCGCGCCGCGCGTTTGGCCAGCCGCGGCATCTCCATGCCCAGGATTTCGAGCGCGGGTGAGACCATCCGCGCCTTGATTCCCCTGATCAGCCCGGGATGCCGGTCGATCGCCGCCAGCGTGGCATCCAGGTCGATGCTTGCCTCCGCGACGATGTCCGGGATGGTGGCGAGTCCGGTCTGGCAGATATGCAGAAACGGCAGCACCTCGGTTTCGCTGTTCGGCAGGATATACCGCGGGAAAGCGTCCACCGTGGCGGAACCGGCGCTGCCGGCATCGACTACCGTGGTCACACCCGCATGCACGCCGGCAAGGTCGGGCGCGACGCCGTTGCGGGTGACGCCGTCGAAGACGTGGGCGTGCAGGTCGATCAGGCCGGGCGTGACGATCTTGCCCTTCACATCGAGCACCTGCCGCGCCTCGCTCTCGCCGATCGCGGAAGCGATGGCCGCGACTTGCCCGTGCTCAAGCGCCAGATCGCGGGCGGCATCCAGGTCCTGGGCCGGGTCGATCACACGCCCGCCCTTGAGCAGCAGATCGTACATGCAAATCCTCTCCGCCGAACTGGTGCAACCCCGCTCTTCGTCCCCGAGTCTACGCTCAACGACGACCGCCCGCGCGTGGCCGGTTATGTGGCCAACGAACATGCCTGTTCAGGCGGAGAGCCGGGAGATCGGTCCAATCCCTTGCCAAGTTCCCCGGTGCTCCGCATGATGAGGGCGCGCGGCGGCGCACGCCTTCGCCTCGGCCGGCACGCGAAGCGGTTTCGCGACTGGACCGGCAGGGAGCGCGTTCGACAGGAGCCAGCAGCGATGACCACGGTTGCGCCCTTCACCACGGACCCGATTCGCGTGATCGACATGGACAGCCACTACACGGAGCCGCCCGGCCTCTGGGTGGACCGCGCCCCGGCCAGGTTCAAGGACCGCGTGCCGAAGGTGGTCGAGGACGAGAAGGGCAGCCAGAGCTGGGTGATCGACGGCAACGTGCCCTTCTCCACACTCGGCGCCACCGCCGTCCGCGTGGACGGCACCAAGATCGAGGGCGTCGGCGTCGAGCGCAACGACCGCTTCGAGAAGATGAGCAAGGCCGCTTACGACGTCGATGCGCGGCTCGGCTTTTTGGACGAGCACGGCATCTACGCGCAGATCGTCTTCCCCAACGTCAGCGGCTTCGGCAGCCAGCGCTTCATGGAGATCTCGGACAACGAGCTGCGGCTCGCCTGCGCCACGATCTACAACGACCACATGGCCGACATCCAGAAGCAGAGCGGGCAGCGGCTCTTCCCGCAGGCGCTGGTGCCGTTCTGGGACATCGAGCAGGCGATGGCCGAGGTCAAACGGGCGCGGAACCAGCTCGGGCTCACCGGCATCGTCATGTGCGACAGCCCGCACGACTTCGACTTGCCCTCGCTCGACACGCCGGAGTGGGATCCGTTCTGGTCGTTGTGCGAGGACATGAACGTCGCGGTGAACTTCCACATCGGCTCGGGCAAGATCCGGCCGCGCGGCTGGTCCACGCTGGGGCGAGGCGACTTCACCGCCTTCATCTCCGTGAGCCTCTTCCTCGACAACTCCAAGACGCTGACGAACCTGATCTTCAGCGGCGTGCTGCTGCGCCATCCCAAGCTCAAGGTCATTTCGGTGGAGAGCGGCATCGGCTGGGTGCCGTTCCTGCTCGAGTCGATGGACTACCAGTGGCACGAGAACGTGGTGCCCGAGGAGAAGCGCGACGTCTGGAAAGGCATCCTGCCCAGCGAGCTGTTCCGGCGCAACTGCTACGTCTCGTTCTGGTTCGAGCGCTGGGGGCCGGCGCACACGATCGACATGATCGGCGAAGACAACGTCATGTTCGAGACGGACTTCCCCCACCCGACCTGCCTCTACCCGGAGGTCAAGGAGCAGGTGGCGAAGTCGCTCGCCTCGCTGCGGCCGGAGGTGCGCCAGAAGGTGCTGCACGACACGGCGGCGCGAGTCTACAACCTGCCCGTGTAGCGCAGGAACGAGGAAATAAAAACGAGGAAATAGGAACGAGAAGCGGGGCGCGAGGCTCTCATCGTTCCTATGTTCTCACTCCTTTACTCTATTTCCTCGTTCCTCGTTCCTCGTCCAGCCAGCGTGGTTCGTCATGGTCGAGTGGGACGGCCGGCCGCTCCCAGCGCGCCGGCGTCTCGCTCATCTGCACCACGGGCGCCAGGTGGCGCAGGCGGCCAAACGGCGAGTCGGAGGTCGTGCTCAGCGCCGCCAGCCGCTCCGGTGTGAGATCGGCCGGGGCCGCCGCCACGCGTTCGGGCGCAATGCGGCCCTGCGCGGTGAGCCAGCGCCCGGTCTGTGCCAGCGAGACGCGCACGTGGTAGCTGCCGCCCTCGCGCGCCCGCCGGCCGAGGGCCACCATCACGCCGAACGCCGCCAGGTAGCCGGTGATGTAGTCCAGCGCGGAGACGGGATAGAGCCGCGGCCGGCCGTCGAGCGCGTACTCGTCGGCGATGCCGCTCACGGCCTGCACCAGTGTGTCGAAGCCGCGCCGGTCGCGCCAGGGGCCGGCGTGGCTGAAGGCGCTGAGCGTGACATAGATGATGCCCGGCCGCAGCGCCATGACTGCATCAAGCGAGAAGCCGCGGGACGCCAGCGAGCCAGGGCGATACGACTGCGAGAAGACATCGGCGTCGCGGATCAGCGCCTTGAGCTGTTCGATGCCCGATGGATTCGCCAGGTCGAGCACGGTCGAGCGCTTGCCGTGGCCGGTGTCGATCGTCTGGCTCTCATTGTTCGGCAGCCGGTCCGTGCCCACACGCAGCACCTCTGCGCCGTGCTCGGCGAGCGTGCGGGCGCAGGTGGGGCCGGCGAGCACGCGGGTCAGGTCCAGCACACGGATGCCCGAGAGCGGCCTGGCAGCTTGCGGCAGCGGCTCGGGACGGCTGTCGCCGGCGCGCAGGACTTCGAGCAACGGCAGGCCGGCGATCGCCTGTCCCTGCTCGCCGCGCAGCCACTCGGCTTCCGTGCGGATCACGCCGCCGCAGGCCCCGTGGGAGAACACCGCGTCTTCGAGCGCCGCCGCCTTCCAGCCTGCGACGGCCCGCGCCATGCTCTCCGCGTCCTCCTCGCATTGGAGAAGTTTGCGGATGCGGGCGCGGTGGTGTTCGAAGCCGCCGTGCAGGTAGATCCAGCGGCCGTCGCCCGTTCGGTAGATGCCGCCGCCCGCGCCGGGGATCCGGCCCGCGGCGGCCAGCGGGGCGTCGCCGCCGCCTTCCTGCTCGCGCCGCAGGTACTGGTTACCGCGCATCGCCGCGGCGGCCGCATCGACCGCGACGTGAACGCTCTGCGTCCGGCCCGTGCGCAGCCGCCACAGTTCGGCCGCGGCAACGCCAGTCGCCGCGATCGCCGCCGCGCCGGCCTCGCCGATGCGCAGCGCCAGCGGGAAGACCGGGTCGGCGCCGCTGAACGTAGGGGCCGGGTTGAGCGGTGCGAAGGCGGCGGCCGCCATGATCTGGTCGAGCAAGGCGCTCGGCATGCGGTTCTCTCCTGGCTCTCGACGATCTGCTGGCGGGCGGTCGAACGGGCAGGAATCGCCCGGCTACGGCAGCGGCGGTGCGCCTGCCGGCGGCTCGACCTCGAAGGCGTTGAGGGCGCAGGCGAGCATGCCGTAGTAGCCGATCGTGGCGGTCAGGTCGGTCACACCACGGTCTCCCAGCGCCTTGTGCGCGGCGGCGAAGGTGTCCGCGCCGACGCGCCGCGTGCCGACCAGCTCGCGCGCGTAGCCGACGATCAGCCGTTCCTCGTCCGTCAGCCCGGCGAGCGGGGCGCGGCGGCCGACGGCGTCGATCGCCTGCTCGCGCACCCCTTCGCGGCGGGCGAGCTGAACGTGGCCGCCCCATTCCAGGGCGCAGTTCCATTCCCGCGCCGTAGTGATGATCGCCAGCTCGCGCTGCACGCCGGACAGCTCCGATTCGAAGCGCAGGTAGGTGCCGAGGTGGGCAACCCGGCCGGCGACCTCGGGGCTGTTGAGCAGCACGGGAAACGGCCCGCCGACGGCGCCGCGGCTCTCCGCGATCGCAGCGAAGATGGGGCGCTGCGCCTCCGGCAGTTGCTCTTTGGCGGTGATGGCCGGCACTCGCGGCATGGGCGTCTCCCTCCGTTCCTGTTGCCGGTCACTTCCACACGCGGCGGAAATAGCTCAGCGCGTTGCCGCCGGCGATGGCGCGGACCTGGGCGTCATCATAGCCACGGGCGATCAGGCCGCGCACGATGTTCGAGCCGTCGGCGGGCGATTCGAGGCCATTCAGGTAGGGCGTGGGGAAGGCGTCCGGGCCGCTGCGGCCCATCATCACGCGGTGGTAGCCGACGTGGTCGCCGATCAATGTGTCGGTGCCGATCCCCACATGCTCGACGCCGACCAGCCGCACCATGTAGTCGTAGTGGTCGAGGACGCAGCCGATGTCCTGCGCTGGGTCGTCTCTGAGCGAGTTCGGCACGGCGGTGATCGCGATCAGGCCGCCCTTCGCGGCACAGAGGGTCAGCTCCTCGTCGGTGCGCGTGCGGCGCGTCGGGCGCAGCGTGTACGAGGCGTTGTGACTGAAGATCACCGGCGCACGCGAGCAGGCGATCGCCTCCAGCGCCGTCGTGTGGCCCGCGTGCGAGAGGTCCACGGCGATGCCGAGGTCGTTCATGCGCTCGATCGCGGCGACACCGAGCTCGCTGAGTCCGGCGTCACTGCGCTCCAGCAGCCCGTCGCCCAGCAGGTTGCGCTTGGCGTAGGTAAGGCCGGCGAGGCGCACGCCCATGGTGTAGAGCAGGTCCAGCCGGCGCAGATCGTGGCCGATGCCGAGGTGCTCCAGCGTCGGCAGGAAGCCGATCGTGCCGTTGGCCCGCGCCGCCTCGATCGCGTCCGCGCTGCAGACGACCCCGACGCCCGCGCTGGCCCGGACGTCGCCGAGCATCTCCGCCAGCTCGTCGACGAGATCGTCGAAGTCAACGAAGGACATGTCGCCGGAGCGTGCGGCGGCGCGGAAGGCGTTGGCCGTGGCCACCGTGCTCCAGCCGCCCGCGCGCACGGCCTCGAAGCCCCAGCGGTAGCTGGCGCCGCGCAGGTACTCGGTGAACCGGGCCGGGGCGTCGGGCAGCACGACGGGGTGCTGATGCAGATCGATCAGCAGCAGATCGGCCATCAGCCGCTGGCAGCGCGCCTCGCCCGCGGCGTCCAGCGGCACGCGCATCGAGGGCACCCGCCCCACTTCTCGTGTTAGCGGAATAGGTCCGTCGTACATCGCGCCCAGTGTAGCGCGGCCGGGCTCGCTCGTCTCCCCGCGTGGCGGGCGCGAACGTGGCGTGCCATACTTCAGACGTGAGCGGCTCGCCGCGTGGCCCGCGGCGCAATCGCCTCGCGAACCGGCCAGATCGAGCGGTGCGATCGGTGGGCGCCGAGGTTGTGCTCCGCGGCACGAAAGGTGTAAAAGCCGGTGGATCTTCGCGACACGCCCGTGGAAGCAGCGTTCCGGCTGGACGTGCGGCAGTTCATTCAAGAGCATTATCTCAGCCTCAGTCCCGGCGAGCGGCCGCGGGCGCAACTCGGCGAGGCCAGCGGACCGCGGCGCGACGCCGCGACGGAGCGCTGGCGCGCGGCGCTGGGCAACCGCGGCTGGCTGGCGCCGCACTGGCCGAAAGAGTATGGCGGCGCGGGCATGTCGGTGGCCGAGCAGTTCATCTTCAACGAGGAGATGGCCGAGGCGCGGGCGCCCGCCGCCGGCAGCTATCACGGCCTCAGCCTGATCGGCCCGGTGATCATCCTGCACGGCAGCGAGAGGCAGAAGCGCGAGCACCTGCCGAAAATCACGAGCGGCGAGATCATCTGGTGCCAGGGCTACTCGGAGCCGGGCAGCGGCTCCGACCTTGCCAGCCTGCAGACCCGTGCCGTACGCGACGGCGACGACTATGTGATCAACGGGCAGAAGATCTGGACCAGCGGCGCGCACTACGCCGACTGGATCTTTGTGCTGGCCCGCACCGATCCGGACGCGCCCAAGCATCGCGGCATCAGCATGTTTTTGGCCGACATGAAGACGC